>JAYTNH010000202.1:0-3502 GCA_043748395.1 Ilumatobacteraceae bacterium
AGCGACCAGGCCTCGAGCGCGGCACGTAGAACACCGCCGGGCTCTTTGCCGAACTCGGCATACTCGAGCTTTGGCGCGGTGACGCGTGGGTCGGCCTTCGAGACCAGGTCGAGTCCACCCTCTTTGTCGATCAGGTCGACCTGGCCGATGGAAGCGTTGGCACCCAAAGAGGTGACGTCGTAGCCCTTCGACTTCGCTCGCGTACCGAGGTACGTAGCCAGGCTTGCATTCTTGCCGAGGTAGTCCTGAATCTCGGCCTTCGCCAGCACCGGATCGCTGGTGAGCTTCTTGCGCACCGTGTTCGAGTTGGTGAGGCACGAGTTGAACAGAATGCGGCGGAACGACTTGGCCGTGGGATCGAGCAATGAGGCCGTGTCCTTGTTCATGTTCGCCAGCACTTCATCGAACAACGCGTTCGCCGCACCGATGTCTTTGTCGAGGCTGATCGACTCGCCGGTCTGCTCGATCTTGCCGTTCTTGCCCTGCTTGGCTCCGCCCGCCATCTCGATGCTCCGCGACCCGCCGTGACCCGCGAACATCACTTGGTCGATCTTGCCGTCGACTCCGAACTGGGCTGCGAGTGGTGCGATCTGGCTCTGGTAGTCGGCGAGAGTCTCGCCCCCTTCGACGATGATCGCGAAGATCTTCGAGTTGGTCACCACCTCGGTCATCTTCGGGTCGCGGTGGAATGCGCCGTTGTGATCGACCGCGGTGTGCAGCACGAGGGTGAAGGGCCGCTTGGCCGTGTTGCCACCAGCGATGTTCTTGACCAAACCGTCGAGCGCCCCCATTTGGAAGCGATGGAAGTTGCGGATGAAACCCTGCAACACACCACTGTGATAACTGGCTGGATCGCCACCTTCTTTGCGGAACCGCACGTAGGCCATGAAGTCCTTGCCCTTGTCGGCCTGAAAGACGGGCGTCGGCTTCGACGTGGCGTAGTACGAGATCACGTCGTCGACGTACTTCTTGTTGATCAGCTCGAGCAGGACCGCTTCGTCGAGCGCCGATCGCAACATCCACACCGGGAACCCTGCAATCATGCGCGCCAACGAGTTGCCCACGATGCGAGCATGAACGACGGACGCTTGAGCGCTCACCGAAATCGGCTCGTTCGTGGTGACAGCCGCAACGTAGGCGCGCAGATCGGCGAGCGCGTCGGCCAGCAACCCGCCCAGTGCGCCTGAGGGTTCGTCGTTCACCGCCGCAACCGTGATCTTGCCCATGGCGGCAGCGACTCCGGGTTCGCGTGCGAAGGCAAGGATTGCGGTGAAGTCGACCTTCTCGGGCACGGTGATGGTCGACCGCTGATCCCAGCTGGGGGTCTCGTCGGCGTACTTGATGAACGCGGCGAGACCTAGCGCTCTGATCTCGGTGGAGGTCTTGAGTTTCTTGTCGACCTCGGCCACCCGCAATGCCTCGGCCTCTCGTGCCTGCTGTTCCTCACCCTCCTTCTTCGTCTTTTCTTCCTCTTCCAGCTTGGCCTTCGCTTCTTGTTCCTGCTTGGCCTTGGCTTCTTCTTTCTCCTTGGCCTCGAGCTCGTTCTTCTCCTTGAGCTCTTGTTCCGCCTTCGCCTTCTTCTCGATCTCGACCTGGGTGGCGGCGCCGAGCAGACTGAGTACTTCCTCTTTCTGGACTGGGTCGAGATCGCTCTCGACCTTGGCGAGGAAGCCCTTGTTCGTCGACATGAAGATGCGGGTCTTCATATCAGCGTTGCGAACCATCTCGACCAGATCGCTGCCGGTGGTGGTCTGGACGTCGGTGGGCGCGTCGACCTTGGGCTTCTTCTTACCGAACAGACCCTTAAATGGGTTCTTGAGCCGCTGCACGCGCTGCGCACCGGCCGGCGCGCCGCCCTGTTGCACCACGTGGGTGAGTTCGTGGGCGAGCAGTTCCTGCCCCCCGCGGGCCGATGGGTCGGGCATGGAGCCACGGAAGAAGATGTCGGAGCCGACGGTGAACGCCTTGGCCTGCAACCGGTCGTTCAGGTCGGCCGACTGCGAACCGGTATGCACCCGCACCGAGCTGAAGTCGGACCCGAACGCAGACTCCATGTTGCCGCGTACGCCCGCTTCGAGCGGTGCCCCGCCGCCACGCGCACCGTCGATCTGTGCGGCAGTGCGACTGTCGACATCGCCGCCTTCAGCACCCACCTCGGCACGCCGTTGCAGCCTGCTGACGCGTTGCGCGACTGGCGCGCGATCGGTGCTCGGCAACTCGGCACGGTCGCGTGCTTCGGTCTGCTCGATGCCGCCCAGGGCTTGCACCACCCGGCGGGCGACGTCGTCGGCCTCGCGTTCGTAGTGGTCGTCGGCCGCACCGACGGTGAGCTTTGTCTGCACGCGGACCATTTGCGATGCAGCCCGATTGCCGCCACGGCCTTGCATGAGCCGCACCGCCGCGCGACGCGGATCGGCGAGTCGCTCGACGCCTGCCTCGGCGGGAGTCGCAACCTGGTTCGTCGCGGCGGAATCTTCGTGCGTAGAGCTCACGAGATGCTCTCGGCCTGTACGAGCGCCCGGGTGTTGATCATGATCGTCATCTATGGAACTTGGACTGTGAACTGGCCGGGTGCCGTGACCGAGATGACACCGGCCCACGCGCACATCACTTTGGACGAGTTGTTGAGTGCCGGCATGTTGGCGATGAGCACCGTCGGCGAGCCAGGCACCCATGGCGCTGGAATCACTGGAAGGCACGGCATGGGCGTGAGCACCCCAAGGGCCGCCGCGGTAGCTGCGGCCACAGTGGGGTTCGCCAACGACATGCACATGCCGAATGGCCCGACGTTGACCATCGGCTTGTTGTCCATGATGTTCGCCGCAGGTGGGCCGACGGCCATGGTCTTGTTCATCGGTAGCACCGTGATGGGCTTGGGCGCTGCGCCAAACGTGCACTGCAGCAATGCGCCGGTGTTCACCAGCATTCCCATGGGGTGACCTCCTCGGGTTTACGTCGTTGCGGTCGACACAGTAGTCGAACTTGGAGCAGTGGGGTCGAGGGGTGCTGGCTGCACCGGCGGTGGCGAGCCCGGTTGAACCTCGCCGGCTTGCACCTGTTCGACCACCGAACCCGTCACGCTGCCCAGCGCAGGAAAGACGAACACGCAGATGACCGAGCGATCCTTGTCCTTGTTCCATCCGTCGAATGAGGGGAGGAGATAGCTGATGAAATAACCGTCGTCGGGCGACAACTTGAGCTCGGACTGCATCGCAGTGATGCACAAGATGTTCGCCTCGGTAGCCAGAGCTTCCGGCCCCGGATAGGCGCTCTCAGTGCTCTCCTTCAGGGCGAAGACTTCCTGGGTGTGCGGCTCGTTGCACGGCACAACAGGCAGCGTGGCGATGTCGCCCGCAAGATCGGGCGGCGGATCGAGGCAATCGCCGGGCCGCAGGTCGAACACCGACACCGAACCCGCTGTGGTGACCTTGCCCCCCTCGCCACGCTTTGCGCCGGGCTTGTCGTCGCTGCAACCGGCAGCCACGAGTACACCCACCGCGGC
>JAYTNH010000203.1:0-6592 GCA_043748395.1 Ilumatobacteraceae bacterium
TTGGAACGGATACGACACCGGCGCGTCTGGAAGCGCCCGCACCGACCATGGCGCGAACACCGTCTTGTGGGGTGCGTTCTGATTGAAGTCGATGAAGATGCGCGCGCCGCGCTGTTCCTTCCACCAGGCCGCGGTCACGAGGTCGGGGCGGCGACGCTCGAGCTCGCGCGCCACCGCGACGGCGGCCGAGCGCACCGCGTAGCTGTCGTGGTTGCCGGCCACGCGCACGTAGATGTGCAGCCCGCGGTTGCCCGAGGTCTTGATGAAACTGCGGATTCCCAGTTCGTCGAACAGTTCCTTGGTGGCGGCCGCTGACTCTTGCGCCATCGCGAAGTTGGTGCCTGGACCTGGGTCGAGATCGATGCGCAGTTCGTCGCACACCTGCATGTTCGCTGCGCGGGTGGGCCACGAATGGAACCCAAGGCAACCCATGTTGACCGCCCACAGGAAGTGGGCCAGATCGGCGATGACCAACGCTCGCGACTCGGTGCCGTTGGGTGTGCTCACGGTGGTGGTGGTGAGCCACTGGGGGGCGCTGTTGGGTATGCGCTTCTGGAAGAACGACGAACCCTGCGCTCCGTTCGGGAAGCGTTGCAGCAACACGGGGCGGTCGATCATCTGGCGCATCAGCGGCTGCTCGATCGACATGTAGAAGCGCACGAGTTCGAGCTTGGTTTCGTGGCGGGCCGAGAAGAACTCCTTGTTGGGACTGGTGATGGTGAGCGTGCGGCCGGCCACCTCGACTTCGACGTCGGCGCCCTTCTCGTCGCTGGTCTCGTCGCGGGTCTCGTCGCGGCGATCGTCTGCTGTGCTCACGGCTCCCAAGCTAACTCCGCAGGCAGCTACGGTCAGGCAGCTACGGTCAGGCAGCTACGGTCGGGACGATGGGGGATTCCGAGAACGCGAGCGTGCACGTGCTGGCACCGATGCAGGGCACCATCGTCACCATCGACGTAACGGTGGGCCAGCAGGTGCATGCGGGGCACCAGCTCATGCTGATCGAGTCGATGAAGATGCACCACGCCATCGAGGCAGCTGCCAGCGGTGTGGTCGTGTCGATCGAGGTGGCGGTGGGCGCCACGGTGATGGAGGGCGAACGCCTTGGCGCGATCGAGCCGCGTGTGGTCGTTGCCGAGGCTCCGGCGATCGAGGTGGTGGAAGATCCGGCTCACGTTCGGCCCGACCTTGCCGAGGTGGCAGCACGCCACGATGTCGGCCGCGATGCCGCGCGTCCCGACGCTGTGGCGCGTCGCCGCAAGGTGGGGCGCCGCACAGCTCGCGAGAACGTGGCTCATCTCGTGGATGAGGGCACCTTCGTCGAGTACGGCCCGGTGGTGATCGCCGCCCAACGCCGGAGGCGACCGCTCGACGACCTGATCGCACGTACGCCGGCAGACGGCATGGTGGGCGGCATCGGGGCCGTCAATGGCCACCTGTTCGAGGGCCGTGCCACGCAGGCCGTAGCGGTTTCGTACGACTACACCGTGTTGGCCGGAACGCAGGGCACACAGAACCATCGCAAGAAAGACCGTCTGTTCGAGCTCGCCGAACAGCTGCGTTTGCCGGTGGTGTTCTTCACCGAGGGTGGCGGCGGCCGGCCAGGCGACACCGATGCGTTGGGGGTCAGCGGGCTCGACTGCTGGGCGTTCCACTACTTCGCACGGCTCAGCGGCTTGGTACCGCTGATCGGCATCAACTCGGGGTACTGCTTCGCCGGCAATGCGGCCATCTTGGGGTGCTGCGATGTGGTGATCGCGACAGCCGACTCGAACATCGGTATGGGTGGACCGGCAATGATCGAGGGCGGCGGTTTGGGAGTGTTCGAGCCCACCGAGATCGGACCGATGAGCGTGCAGCAGGCCAACGGCGTGGTCGACATAGCGGTGGCCGACGAGGCGGCAGCAGTGGATGCTGCCAAGCAGTACCTGTCGTACTTTCAGGGCCGTGTCAGCGCGTGGTCGTGCGCCGACCAACGCGAGCTTCGTCACGTCATCCCCGAAGACCGCAAGCGCAGTTACGACGTGCGAGTTGCGATCGAGGACATCTTCGACACAGGCTCGGTGCTCGAACTGCGCCGCGACTTCGGGCTCGGCATGGTCACCGCGTTCGCACGCGTCGAAGGCCGGCCAGTGGGTGTGGTCGCCAACAACCCGCACCACCTCGCAGGCGCGATCGACAGCGACGGCGCCGACAAGGCCGCCAGGTTCCTGCAGCTGTGCGATGCCTTCGACATGCCCGTAGTCACGCTGGTCGACACGCCAGGCATGATGGTGGGCCCCGAGGTCGAGAAGACGGCACTGGTACGCCACTGCTCGCGACTGTTCGTGGTGGGCGCAAACATCAGCGTTCCGATGGTGAGCATCGTGTTGCGCAAGAGCTACGGCTTGGGCGCCCAGGCGATGATGGGTGGCAGCACCAAGGCCCCAGCCGCGTGTGTTGCGTGGCCAACCGGCGAGTTCGGTGGCATGGGGCTCGAGGGTGCTGTGCGGCTCGGTTATCGCCACGAGCTCGAAGCCATCGACGATGCGGTCGAGCGCGAAGCGACGTTCCAGCAGATGGTCACCCGCATGTACATCCACGGCAAGGCAGTGAATGCCGCCTCACATTTCGAGATCGACGACGTGATCGACCCGGCCGACACCCGCCGCTGGATCACAGCCATTCTCGTCGCCGCTCCGCCGGTTGCGCCGAGAGACGGCAAGAAGCGACCCAACGTCGACACCTGGTAGGAAGTGACCGTGCACATCGACGACGTAGAGCTCAGGGTGGTGCGGTTGGCGTACCGCAATCCGTTCAAGACTTCGTTTGGTAACGAGAGCAAGAAGATCGCCCTGCTGGTCACCGTGCGCTCCGAGGGCATCGAGGGCTATGGCGAGGGGGTGATGGACCCGCTGCCGCTGTATCGCGAAGAGATGATCGCGGGCGCCATGCACCTGTTGCGCGACGCACTCATCCCGTCGCTGCTCGCCACCGGGTGCGAGCATCCGTCGCAGCTCACCGACAGTTGGGTGGGTTGGCGCGGCAACCCGATGGCCAAGACAGCGCTCGAACTCGCAGTGTGGGACCTGTATGCGCGTCAGCAGGGCGTGCCGCTGCGCACGCTGCTCGGAGGCGAGCTCACTGAGATACCGGTGGGGGCCAGCCTCGGCATGAACTCCATCCCCGACACCGTCGAGAGCGTGCGCCGCCATGTCGACGAGGGCTACAAGCGCATCAAGCTCAAGATCGAGCCGGGCTGGGATGTCGATCTGCTCGCGGCAGTGCGCGCCGAGTTCCCCGACATCAAGCTCACCGTCGACGCCAACTCGGCCTACACGCTCGACGATCTGGCGCTGCTGCAACAGATCGATAGCTTCGGCCTGCACTACATCGAGCAGCCATTGCACTGGGACGATCTGGTCGACCACGCCACACTGGTGCCGCTCATGAAGACCCCGATCTGCCTCGACGAAACGCTCACCTCGCCCGCGCGGGTGAAGGCTGCGCTCGACTTGCAGGCGTGCACGGTGGTGAATGTCAAGGTGGGTCGCGTCGGCGGTCTCGAATCGGTGCGACGCATTCACGACCTGTGCGTTGCGAGGGGCGCCCCGATGTGGTGCGGTGGCATGCTCGAGACCGGTATCGGCCGCGCCCACAACATCCACCTCGCCACCATGCCCGGCTTCACCTTCCCGGGCGACACCGCATCGGCCAGCCGCACATACGCGCGCGACATCATCGAGCAACCGCTCGAAGCAGTGAACGGCATCATGGCCGTGCCGGAAGGCTCGGGGTCAGAAGGGTCGGGCATCGGAGTCACGCTCGATCGGCCGTTCCTCGACACGGTCACCGAGTCGGTCGAGGTCGTGCGCCGGTGACGATCGAGTTCCGCGAGTTGGCCACCGCCGCCGAACTCGTCGTGCTACCCGAATTCGAGAAGCGCATCTGGGGTGGCAACTCCGAAATGGTGTCGGTGAACGTGCTGGTGGCCACCATCAGCGAGGGTGGCATGGCCATTGGCGCGTTCGACGACTCGGTGCTCATCGGGGCGGTGTACGGGTTCGCTACGCGTGATCCGCACGTGTTGCACTCGCACTACATGGCGGTCGATCCGGCGTACCGACGCCTGGGGCTCGGCGCCACGCTCAAACACCGCCAGCGCGATTGGTGCCTGGCCAATGGCGTCACCGCCATGCGATGGACCTACGACCCGCTGCAGATCACCAATGCCCACCTCAACCTGCGCACGCTGCAGGCAGTGGGCGTGGGCTACCACGTCAACCACTACGGCGACCTAGGCGGCATCAACGGTTCGTTGCCCAGCGACCGCGTCACCGTGTTCTGGCAACTGGTCGACGATCGCCCCGCAGTCACCGAACACACAACGGTCGACGTTCCAGCGGTGACGGTCGAGCAGATCGCCGCGTCGTCAACCGAGGCGCACCATGCCCGTCATGTGGTTCGCGATGCATTCACCGCCCTGTTCGCGGATGGCTGGCGCATCACCGATGTCGATCGTGTACAGCGTCGCTACACGTTCAGTCGTTGAGCACTTGCGCCGCATGCTCGGGGAACACGTTGCTCACTTTGGCACTGAGCCACTCGCCATAGGTGCCCCCTACTTCGCGTAGGTCGGCTCGGTCCCACCGTTCGTGCGCATCGCGCGGTACACGCCAACCCGGCTCGAGTTCGATCGGCTCAACCACGGCGTTCCAGCCCGGGTCGAGAAAGAACGGCAACGAATAGCGGTCGTGAGGGGCGTTGTTGCGCACGCGGTGCGGCGTCGAGCGATACCTCCCGGCCGTGAGTCGGTCGAGCATGTCGCCCAGGTTGCAGATGATGAGCTCGGGGTCGCTCGGCGCCTCGATCCACCGCCCACCAACCTTCACCTCGAGCCCGGGGGTGCCATCGTGCGCGAGCAGCGTGAGCAAGCCATAGTCGCTGTGTTCCGCGACCCCCCATCGCTCGTGCCGATCGGTGGGTTGCGGTGGGTACCGGAAGATGCGGAACAGCGGCGTGGGATCGGCTGTGAGTGTGGCCCGGAAGAAATCGTCGGCCAGACCGAGGCCGTCGGCCACGAGCGTGAGCACATGTTGGCCGAGCCGTTCCATCGCAGTCATCCACTCGGTGACCAACGGCCGCAGCCGAGCGGGCTCGGCCGGCCAGAGGTTGGGGCCGTGCATCGGGCGAGCATCGGGTGGCAGCTCGCGACCGAAGTAGTAACCCTCCTTCAGATCGGGTATGCCCGAAGTGAGCTCACCTTCGAGCGGGAACCAGCCGCGCCATGCCGCGCCAGCGTGCGACATGCTCACCACGTGCTTGTGCGCAGTGTGCAGGGCGAAGAACTCTGCCGCGGCGGCGATGAGATCGAGCCGCAAATCACTGGGTATGTCGTGACCGGTGACCGCGAAGAACCCCATGTTGCGACAGGCCCGATCGATTCGGGCTGGCGCGTTGGAGTGAGCGAGGTCGACGACGGCGAGTGCGTTCACAGCACAGCATCGTAGGCGTGCTGGGTCGTGCAGAGCGGCGAGAGTCGGTGGCCGCTGTGCGTGCTTGCTACCGTCGCCGTGTGGTCGTGATTGAGGTGTTCGCCGACATGTGCTGTCCGTTCACCCACGTCGGGTTGCGGCGCATCGTCGAACGTCGCGCGCAACTCGGCCTCACCACCGACGACCTCGTGCTCCGCGTGCTCGCATGGCCGCTCGAGTTGGTGAACGGGCACCCGCTCGATGCCGAGTTCATCGGTGAGGAGTGCGATGCGATTCGCGAGCAGGTGGCGCCCGACCTGTTCGCCGGCTTCCAGGTGTCACAGTTCCCACACTCGTCGATACCGGCCATGCAATTGGCCGCTGCTGCGTACGACATCGATGACGTCACGGGCGAACGGGTGAGCCTTGCGCTGCGCGACGCGTTGTTCGAACACGGGCGCAACGTCGGTGATCCGACGGTGTTGGCCGAGATCGCTGCTGCTCACGATGTGCGTGTACCCATGCACGACCCGTCGGGGGTAGTGGCGGACTGGGAGCGGGGTAGGGCCAAAGGAGTCATCGGGTCGCCTCACTTCTTCGCAGCGGCGGGTGACGTGTTCTGCCCGAGTCTGTCGATCAAGCGAGTCGACGGACACTTGGTGATCGAGGCCGACGGTGCCGCCATCGACCGGTTCATCGCGCAGTGCGTCGTCGGGTGACGTCGTGACAGCTCTTGAGCTCGTGGTCGTTGTGGTGGCGGTCGGCATCGCGGCATTCACCCAGGCGGTAGCCGGGTTCGGCTTCGGGCTCATGGCGGTGCCGATGATGACGCTCATCATCGAACCGAAGCTAGCGGTGATCATCGCGACGCTGATCGGCGTGTTGATCACGACGTGGCAGGCGTGGCACCTTCGTGCCGATGCCGATCGAAGGCTGGCCCGACGAATGGTCGGTTCGGCATACCTGGGTATGCCATTGGGGCTGTGGGTGTTCGTGGTGGTGAGCAACGACACGCTGCGGTTGGCTCTGGGCATCGCGGTGGTACTCGCGGTGTTGCTGCTGGCGTTCAGACTCAACCTGCACCACGTGGGACCCGGTCTCGACATGGCAGCTGGCTTCGTGTCGGGGGTCTTGAACACCTC
>JAYTNH010000204.1:0-6713 GCA_043748395.1 Ilumatobacteraceae bacterium
CTTCGGCGACTGCACGACCTGGGATTCGATGCGGCCGAACTCGAACTGGTCACCGTGGGAGCCGACTCTCGGCTCACACTCGTGCCCCGAGTCGTCGAGCACGGGTTTCACACCGAGCGACTGCGCACGCTGACCGGCGTACGCGCCCAAGAAAACCAGGCGCGACGGCTGCTCAACGACATCAGCCGATATGGCGCCGTGCTCGAACAGCGCGGCGGCCGCAAGGTCACCGAATCGGTTGCCGCCGCTCGTTGGCTCGACGACCGCTATGAGCCCACACTTGCAGCAGTTCCGTCCGAACTGGCGAGCAAACTCGAGCCTGCCGAGCTGTACCACCAGGTGCTCGAACACAGATGGTTCTTGTCGGAAGCTGCTGGCGGCGATGTCGGCATGGCCGAAGCCATCGAGTCGTACGTGCGCGATGTGCTCGCCGGTGCCCCTGGCGAGCAAAAAGGCCTCACCGACGTCTCATGATGCACCGGCGCGCGACCATCGCCAGCCGGTAGGGTCGGCGCCGTGATTCGACCCCGCTCCGTCACCGTCGTTGCACTCACCGTGTGCCTGCTTGCCGTGGCTGCATCGCTCAGCTCATGCTCCACATTTGCGCGGTCGAACACCGTCGCCGAGGTGAACGGCACACAGCTGTCCGAGTCAGAGCTCACCGACTTGTTGTCGAGCGATCTCGGGCAGGCCTTGCTGCAAATCCAGGTCGACAGCGGTGCCGTCAGTGGTGGCACTGCGCGCGGAATGTTGCAGGCGTGGATCGCGCTCACCGCACTGGCACAATCCGACCTCATGCCGCTCACCCCCGAAACTCGGGCAACGGTCGAGCAGGCGCTCAACAGTCAGTACGGAGCCGCCTGGACCACCGGCCCGGCCGTCGTGAGAGAGCTCGCTATCGTGAACCTCGCGGCTGGCAACGCCATCAATGCCGGCACTCTCGACCGCATTGCCGCGCAAGATGTCATCAAGGCCTCCAGCGTGTACGTCGACTCGCGCTATGGCTCGTGGAACCAAGCCGATTCGAAGATCGACCCGTTTGACTGAGCTCGACTCGCCGCGCGTCGTGGTGGTCGGCCTCGGCCCGGCCGGACCCGAATACGTCACCGACCACACCCGCAACGCAATCGCAGCGGCGCAGCACCGATTCCTGCGCACCTCGCGCCATCCGGCGGCATCGCTGGTGTCCGATGCCATCTCGTTCGACCACGTCTACGAGCGCGCAGACACGTTCGCCGACGTGTACGCCGAGATCGCCGAGCGTCTCGTCGTCGCCGCAACCACCCACGGCGAGGTGCTCTATGCCGTGCCGGGCTCACCGCTGGTGCTCGAGCAAACAGTGCGTCACCTGCTCGCCGACAGCCGAGTGCAGTGCGACGTGCTTCCGGCGATGTCGTTCCTCGACGTGGCGTACGCCCGGCTCGGTCTCGACCCCGTCGAGGCAGGACTGCATCTCATCGATGGCCACGACTTCGCGGTCGCCGCGGCGGGCCTCGCCGGTCCGCTCCTCGTGGCGCACACGCATGCCAACTGGGTGTTGAGCGACATCAAGCTGGCGATCGACGACGCCGACGACGATGCCCCGGTCGTCATCCTTCAGCGCCTCGGCAGTCCCGACGAGTGCATCACCCACACCACGTGGGCCGAGCTCGACCGAAGCGTCGAGGCAGACCACCTCACCAGCATCTACATCCCGCGGCTCGGCGTGCCAGTGGGGGCCGCGCTCGTCGCGTTCCACCACCTTGCGCGGACGCTACGCGAGCAGTGTCCCTGGGATCGCGAGCAGACCCACCAGTCGCTCGTCAAGTACCTCCTCGAAGAGACCTACGAGGTGGTCGACGCGCTACAGGCACTCGACCCCGACGACCCGAGCACCGACGAAGCGCTCATCGAAGAGCTCGGCGATCTGCTCTACCAGATCGAGTTCCATGCCACCATCGCCGAACAGCAAGGCCGCTTCACCATGGCCGACGTTGCTCAAGGGGTGCACGACAAGTTGGTGCGGCGCCACCCGCACGTGTTCGCCGATGTCGAGGCGAACGACGCCGACACGGTGGTGGCCAACTGGGATGCCATCAAACGCGCCGAGAAACAACGCACGTCGGCTTTCGACGGTGTGCCCGCGTCGTTGCCATCACTGTCGTATGCCTATGCGGTGCAACGCAAGGCGGCCAAGGTCGGGTTCGACTGGCCTTCGGTCGATGGCGCGCTGCCCAAGATTGCCGAAGAAGCGACCGAGCTCACGGCAGCGATCGCCGCTGGCAACTCTGCCCACATCGACGACGAGCTCGGCGATCTGTTGTTCGCCGTCGTCAACGTCGCCAGGCACCTCGGCGTCGAGCCCGAGGTCGCGCTGCGGGCCGCTACTCACAAGTTCAGAACACGATTCGAACAGGTCGAGCGCCTGGCGCGCGAGCGCGCGATCGATCTGCACAGTTCACCGCTCGACGTCCTCGACTCATTGTGGGACGAAGTGAAAGGTGCGACGAAGTGAAAGGTGCGACGAAGTGAAGGCGACGGCCGCCGCCGCTACCGACGGGGGGTAGGCATCGGCACCGGCGTTGGTGCGTTCACCCGTTCGGGCGGCGCGTAGGCGAACCGGGCCGCTACATCATCCTCGGCAGCGTTACGACGGAACGCCCGATCGGCGACAGCGTTGTTCATGCTGCGAGTTGCGTCGAGCCCCATCAGCGTCGAGACCCCGATCAGGAATCCGTTGGCGATGAGCATCACTGCTGTGCGGCGCACATCTGCGTCGTGACCCGGGCGGAACAAGTCGAGCGGCGCGGTGAACACCTCGTGAATCACCAATGCTGCGGCACTGGCCAGGTACCAACCGGTGAAGGCAAATCGCGAGCCACCTGTCTGCACGGCTGCACCGGCGAGCAAACGAAACGGTAGATACAACAGCGCCACCTCGGCTGCGGCCATGAGCTTCGTACCACGCGCGATGGGCGACTGATCTCCGAGCATCGTGACCACGGCGATCAGCGCAGGAACGAGCGTCCATGCCGCCATCGCCAGCAAGGGGCTACGGCGACCTCGCGCAGCCAACCTCACATTGACCACGGCGAAGAACGACCAGAGCATGAGCGAGATGACCGCACACATCGCGACCACCACCTCGACAGATCGAAGCTCGCGCACCAGCGAGTCGAGGCGAACGATGTCCTGCGTGACGGCCGAGCCAGCCGATGCCGCCGTATGCCGCGATCGCCACGCCTCTGCAACAGCCGCACCAGAACCGAGCTGCAACAGTGCCAAGCAGCCGACGAAGGCGAGCATCGCTGCGCGCAGCCAACCGATCGGGAGTACTCGTACCCGATGGGGCGTGATGGATTTCACGCTTCGGTTTCGGCAGCATGGCACTCGTACTTGAGGATCGCTACGGTTGGGCTCATGAGTGACATCGTCAGCATCGTCGGCCGCGAGATCCTCGACTCACGCGGCAACCCAACGGTCGAGGTCGAGGTCATGCTCGACAGTGGCGCGGTGGGTCGCGCCGCAGTGCCGTCCGGCGCGAGCACCGGCGAGTACGAGGCCGTCGAGCTACGCGACGGAGGTCAGCGCTTTGGCGGTAAGGGCGTGCAGACCGCGGTGGGCTACGTGAACGGCGAGATCGCCGAGACACTCGAAGGCGTCGACGCGCTCGAGCAACGCTTCATCGACAACGAGCTGATCATGCTCGATGACACCGCCAACAAAGCCCGACTCGGGGCCAATGCCATCCTCGGAACCAGCCTCGCGGTCGCCAAGGCTGCGGCGATCGAGCTCGACCTGCCGCTGTGGCGATACCTCGGCGGGCCGAACGCGCACGTGCTGCCCGTGCCCATGATGAACGTCGTCAACGGCGGGGTGCACGCCGACAACACCATCGACATGCAGGAGTTCATGGTCATGCCCGTGGGTGCGCCGAGCTTTCGCGAAGCATTGCGGTGGGGTACCGAGACGTACCACGCACTCAAGCAGTTGCTCCACGATCGCGGTCTGAGCACTCTGGTTGGTGACGAGGGCGGCTTCGCTCCAGATCTGTCGAGCAACGAAGAAGCCATCCGCCTGCTCGTGGAAGCCATCGAACGTGCCGGATACGAGCCGGGCGCCGAGATCGCCATTGCGCTCGATCCAGCGATGAGCGAGCTCTACAGCGACGGCAACTACCACCTCGCCGGCGAGAACAAGGTGCTCAGTCCCGCCCAGATGGTCGACTACTGGGTGCACCTCGCCGACAACTACCCCATCGTGAGCATCGAAGACGGCCTCGACCAGAACGACTGGGAGGGTTGGGCGACGCTCACCGCCGCGCTCGGTAGCCGCCTCCAACTCGTCGGCGACGACTTGTTCGTCACGAACGTCACGCGCCTCCAGCAAGGCATCGAGCGGTCGGTGGCCAACTCGGTGCTGGTGAAGGTGAACCAGATCGGCAGCCTCACCGAAACACTCGACACGGTCGAGCTCGCTACCCGCAACGGCTACTCGAGCGTGATGAGCCACCGCAGCGGCGAGACCGAAGACGTCACCATCGCCGATCTGGCGGTGGCCACCAACTGCGGCCAGATCAAGACCGGAGCTCCTGCTCGTAGTGATCGAGTCGCCAAGTACAACCAGCTCCTGCGCATCGAGGAGCAACTCGGCGAGTCGGCAGCCTTCCGCGGGCGCGCAGCCCTCTCGCCTCGCTGATCGCGGGTTCACTGCGAGTTGACTGCGGGTGACGCCACGAGTGACACCGATCGCAGTCGAACTGCTGCGAGACTGGTGAGGTGAGCGACGGACACCGCACCTCCACCATCGCGCGTCCGCGCGATCCAACGCGGGCGCGCCCGACACCCGTTGACGCCACCTCGTTCGGCGATCTCACCCGACCCATTCCCCGCGACAAGCAACTGGTCAAGGGTCGCGGCAAACGCCTGCTCATCACTGGCGCCGCCTTGGTCGTGTTGGCGGCGTTCGTCGCGGCACTGTTCGTGTTGCCGGTGCAGGCCTGGCTCGGGCAGCGCGACGACATCGCTGTGAAGCAGCGCGAACTGCAGGTACTCACCCAGGCCAACACCGAACTCAACCAGGAAGTGCGTCGGCTCACCACGCCAGAGGGCGTGCGAGAAGCCGCCCGCGAAGAGATCGGATACGTCGAGGCGGGCGAGATCAGGCTCACGGTGCTGCCTGCTCCGGCAGCGCCCATCGTCTTGCCGGCTGAGTGGCCGTACACCGCGGTGGCACAGATCATCTCGGTTCGTGCCGGCGCCACGACGGCTGTGGCGACTCCGGCCCCGTAGGGCTTCGCAACAGCACCGACGTTGCGTCTAGTCTCACACCAACACATACCGCTCTTGGGGGTTTCGCGTGGCTGGCAGCATTCTCGGTAACCGGGTTCTTCGCAAGGAAGACCCGAAGTTCCTCACGACCGGTGGGGTGTACGTCGATGACATCGTCGACGAACCGTTGCTCGTCGGTGCCGCACACGTCACGTACGTCCGCTCATCCGTGGCGCACGGCATCATCACCGGCATCGACTCGTCCGAGGCGCTGTCAATGCCTGGCGTGCTCGGCGTGTTCACTGCGGCCGACCTCGGTCTCGAGCCAGTGCCGTCGCCGTTCAACCCGATGGTGGCGCGTGGCCAACTGGCGATCGACAAGGTTCGTTACGTAGGCGAGCCGATCGCTGCAGTCATCACCGAGACGCGCGAGCAGGGTGAAGACGCTGCCGAGCGGGTGATCGTCGACTACGACGTACTTCCCGCGCTCGTCGACATCGAAGCAGCCATGGCCAGCACCACGCTCATCTACGAAGGTGCCGGCAGCAACGTGGTGTTCGATACCACCGTGCTCGGCATACCCGAGAACACCGGCGATGCCTTCTTCGAAGGTTGCGAGGTGGTGGTGAAGGGTCGCTTCGTCAACCAGCGCGTTGCTCCGTGCCCGATGGAAGTTCGCGGCGCTGCCGCCGCGTGGGACGGCGACAAGCTCACCCAGTGGCTCAGCACCCAGGCCGCCCAAGGAGCCAAGGGCGTGGTGGTTGCCACTAATGGCGTCGATGCCGACAACGTGCGCATCATCGCCCCCGACGTGGGGGGCGGGTTCGGCGCCAAGATCTCGTGCTATCCCGAAGAGGCGTTGCTGGGGGTGTTGGCCAAGCGCATCGGTCGTGCCGTGCGGTGGCGTGAGACACGCACCGAGAGCATGATGTCGCTCGGCCACGGCCGCGGTCAGATCCAGTACGTCACCATCGGCGGAAGCCGCGACGGCACGGTGACCCACTATCAGTTGCACGCCATCCAAGACGCCGGCAGCTTCGCCGAGATGGGCACCATCCTCGCCCCGTTCATGACGCGGCCCATGTCCAGCGCCGTGTACGCCATTCCCAACATCGAATGCCGCACCACCAGCGTGGTCACCAACACCGCGCTCACCACCGCGTATCGTGGTGCCGGTCGTCCAGAGGCAACAGCCGCGGCCGAGCGGGCGATGGATCTGTTCGCCGCCGAGATCGGCATGGATCCGGTCGACGTTCGTCGCAAGAACCTCATCCCCAAGTTCATGGAGCGATACACCACGGCCGTAGGCCAGACCTACGACGTCGGCGACTACGAGGGCGCACTCGACAAAGCGCTCGCCGCCGCCGGCTACACCGAACTGCGCGCCGAGCAGGCCCGCCGCCGTGCCGCAGGCGATGTGAAGCAACTCGGCATCGGCGTGAGCACCTACGTCGAGATCACGGG
>JAYTNH010000205.1:0-7083 GCA_043748395.1 Ilumatobacteraceae bacterium
TGCTGGGCGATCGCGTCGAGCAACGTCACCGTTTGCAGACGGTTGCGGCTGGCCCGCGGCCCTGTCTCCTCGGTTACTCGTCCGTCGTCGATGGACTGCTGCACGCTGGCGACGATGAGGTGATGGTTGATCTCGGCCACTCGACGGTCGCGATAATCGATGACCTCGGGGAAGTTGTGGCCGGTGTCGACGTGCATCACGGGGAACGGGATGCGACCTGGCCGGAACGCGTGCTCGGCCACGCGTAGCAGTACGGCCGAGTCTTTGCCGCCGCTGAACAGCAGCACCGGTCGTTCGCACTCGGCGGCTACCTCGCGCATGATGGTGATCGCCTCGGCCTCGAGTAGATCGAGGTGATCGAGTACATCGGGAGTGACCTCGGCGCCCATCAGACGTGTAACCCGCATTCGGTCTTGGCCTGCCCGGCCCAACGGCCGGCGCGCGGATCTTCGCCGGGCGACACAGGCCGTGTGCACGGCCAGCACCCGATGGAGGGGTAGCCCTTGTCGCGTAGCGGGTGTTGGAGCAACTCGCGCACCACGCCGTAGGTCGCCACGTGGTCGTCGGTCCACGCGGCCAGTGGGTTGATCTTCACGACCGACCGCGTGGGCTCCCATGAGACGATGGGAGAGTTGGAGCGCGTGGGCGATTCGGCTCGACGAACACCGGTGATCCACGCGGTCTTGCCTTCGAGCGCACGCCGAAGTGGCTCGACCTTGCGCGCCGCGCAGCAGCCTTCTACGTCGGTGCTCCACAGGTTGTCTCGCACGACGTCGTCGAGCGGCCGGACGATGCGCAGGTTGAGGTCGTACCGGCGGCGCAGTTCGTCGGCGAACCACAGCGTCTCGGCGTGAAGGTATTGGGTGTCGAGCAGGATGATCTCGGTCGACGGAGCGACCCGCGCGATTATGTCGATCAGCACCGAATCCTCGAACGAGCATGTGTACGCCAATCCGTCGCCGAATCGATCGGCAGCCCACCGCACGATCGCGTCGGCGTCGGCGCCTTCGAAGCGCGAGTTGGCGTGAGCCAGTTCGACGAGGTCGGGAGCGAGTGTCGTCATGATCAGACCACCTGGAGGAGTTTGAGGCCGGACGCGATGAGCACGAACATGAAGCAGGACTCTACCCCATACCCGACTATTCCGATCAAGATTAGGGATTTTGCCCCTGCGGCGGACGGCTGACCACCGCGTGATCTTGCAAACGCAGTGAGCTGCGGTGCTCGTGCGCGCCGACCTTCGGCTCACACCTCGGGGCTCACCCACGCGTCGTAGGTCGCCAACTCGTCATCGGTCGGCGGCTCGTAGATCGACACCCAGTCGTCGAGCTCGTGTCGCTGAATCGGCCGTGAGCCCCAGCGCCCCTCGCGGTCGCGCTCGACGATCCGTCGCCACAACTCGTCGATCGCGGCAGTGACATACCGAAGCTCGACCGGTGCTCCGATCGAACGCGCGGTGTCGCGCAACGAATCGCGCTCGTCCCGTGCCCACACCCCCCACTCGATGACGACGTTGTTCCCGGCGCGCAGCAGTTCGAGTGCCACGGTCAGCTGGAAGGCTTCGATCTGGGCGCGGATGGACGCGTCCCACAGGTCGATGCCAGATGCCATCATCCAGTCGTCTGGGCACATCCGGCACGCGGGCATTGACGATGCAAGTCCGGTTGCCAACGTCGTCTTGCCACTGCCCGGCAGGCCGGTGATCACGACAAGACGACCAACTGATCGAGCCGCGCCGAGATCCATCGGCCCATGCTTCCACGCGTCACGCGCCACGCCAGCGAACCCGATGGAGTCGGTGGCCTGAGCGCATTAGTGTCGGGTCTCGTGCCTGCTATCTTGCTGCCCCCGCCACGCCGGGTCAGCTGGGGGCGTGACCGACTGCACCTGTCATCCGGGGCCGCCGTCGTCATCGGGCCAGGCGTGCCCGAAGCGGTGGCCCGGCTGCTGATCCAGCGGGTGCACAACCACTACCAGGTCGACTTCGTGGACGACCTCGGCGCGCGCACAACTACCATCACGCTCGCCATCGAGGCGGGTGCGGCGCCCGCGCAGGGCTATCGGCTCACCATCGGGGCCGATGGCGTGCACATCGTCGGCGCCGACGTCGACGGCGTGTGCAACGGAGCGCACACGCTGTGGCAGCTGATGTCGCAAGAGGGGCTCACCGTGCCCCACGGCGAGGTGCACGACTGGCCGGCACTGGCGATGCGCGGCGTGATGCTCGACATCAGCCGCGACCGCACACCCACGCTCGACACCCTGTATGAACTGGTCGAGCTGGTGTCGACGTGGAAGATCAACCAGCTGCAGCTCTACACCGAGCACACGTTCGCGTATCGCAATCATCCAGCTGCAACCCTGGCGCGTCAGCCGATCACCGGTGCCGAGCTGCGCGACCTCGACGATTACTGCGCAGCGCGCAACATCGAGCTCGTGCCCAACCAGGCGACGTTCGGGCACATGTGGCGCTGGTTGCGGCTGCCCGAGTACCGGCACCTCGCCGAATGCCCCGACGGTTTCGATTGGATGCTCGGGCGCACCTCGCAGCCGTTCAGTCTCGCCCCACTGCACCCGGGTTCGCTCGACCTCGCGGCCGACCTGGTCGGCGAACAACAGCAGTTCGTGCGCAGCCGTCGGGTGAACGTGAACTGCGACGAGACGTGGGACGTCGGTCAGGGCGCGAGCGCCGAAGCCAGTCGCCAGACCGGCGCGGCCGCCGTGTACGCCGACTACCTGAGCGCGTTGGTCGATCGCGTCGATGCCGACGAGGTGCAGTTCTGGGGCGATGTGCTCGGTCATTCGCCCCAGCTCGTTGCCGACTTGCCCGAGCGGGCAGTGCCCCTGTTGTGGCAGTACGAGGCATCGGCAAACTGGGATGAACGCATCGGTGTGCTCAGCGGCTCGAACCGCCGGTTCGTGGTCTGCCCGGGTACCTCGAGTTGGTCGAGTATCGGTGGTCGCGTCGCGAACATGCGCGCCAACGTGCTCGAGGCAGCCCTCGCGGCCGAGCGTCACGGCGCGGCGGGCATGCTCGTTGCCGACTGGGGCGACGGCGGGCACTGGCAGCAGTACCCCGTGCGCCTGCCGGGCCTGCTGATGGCGGCATGTCAGGCGTGGAGCCCCGGCGTGCCCGTCGACCTGGCTGCGGGCCTCGATGCCACAGCGTTCTTCGATCCGCTGGGGCTCACCGGTGCGCTGCTCTGCGAGCTGGGTGAGGTTGTCGCTCCGGTGGTCAACGGCAGCCTGCTGTGGTGGTCGTACGCGGCCAAAGGCGCGTTGGTCGACGAACCCGGCCGTGCCGCACAGGCACTCGACCTCGCCGAACGAGCCGACCACCTCGCGACCCGCGCGGCTCGGCTCGAGCCGAACGTGCGCCACGCCGATCGACTTCGTGGCGAGGTGGAGCTCGCCGCGCTGATGCTGGCCGAAGGTGGCCGCCGGCTGGCAGCGATGTGCGGCACCGGCACGTTCGGCGCGCTCGACGAGTTGATCGAGCGCTACACCGTGGCATGGAACCTTCGCGACCGTCCTGATGGCCTCGACGACAGCACCGCCAAGCTGCGTGGCGAGCAACCGCTGCACGAGTTGCTCGACCCGGTCAGCACCGAGCGTCTCCTGCGTCGCTTCGTGCGCTGATCTGCAAACCTGGCAGGCATGACCATCGACGTCGACGCGCTCATGCAGGCCCTTACCCTCGAGCAGAAGGTGTCACTGCTCGCCGGTCACGATGCCTGGCACACAGTGGAGTTGCCCGGTGTGGCGCCGATGCGATGCACCGACGGCCCGGCCGGCGTGCGCGGCACGTCGTGGACCGGCCCGGCCTCGGCGTCGTTTCCGTGCGGCACAGCGCTGGCCGCCAGCTTCGATGCCGAGCTCGTCGAGCAGGTCGGCCAGGCACTCGGCCGTGAGACCCGATCGAAGGGTGCCCACGTGTTGTTGGCGCCAACGGTGAACTTGCACCGCACACCCATCGGCGGCCGCAACTTCGAGTGCATGAGCGAGGATCCAGCGCTGACGGCGGCCATCGCTGCGGCGTACGTGCGCGGGGTGCAGAGCCAGCACGTGGCGTGCTGCATCAAGCACTTCGTCGCCAACGACACCGAGTTCGAGCGGATGAGCATTTCGAGCGAGGTCGACGAACGCACGCTGCGCGAGCTGTACCTGCTGCCATTCGAGGCGGCTGTCACCCCGGTGGCCGAGGGTGGTGCCGGTGTGCGCTCGGTGATGAGCTCGTACAACCGGATCAACGGCACGTTCGCGAGCGAGCATGCCGAGCTCCTGCGTGGCGTGCTGCGCGACGATTGGGGCTTCGACGGTGTGGTGATCAGCGACTGGTACGGCACGCACAGTGCCGCTGCCTCGCTCGACGCCGGACTCGATCTCGAGATGCCCGGCCCGGCCAGGCTACGCGGTGAGGCACTGCTGGCCGCCGTGCAGAACGGCGAGGTGGCTGCCTCGCGCGTCGACGAATCGGCGCGGCGTCTGCTCGAACTGTTCAGCTGGAGCGGCGTCGGCGAGATCGACCCGGCCGAGGGCACCGATGACTCACCCGAAACCCGCGCGATCATCCGCCGGGCCGCCATCGCCGGCACGGTGCTGCTGAAGAACGATGGCGGGTTGCTGCCGCTTTCACCCACGGCCACGGTGGCGCTGATCGGCCCCAACGCCGAGCGCGGCCAGATCCAGGGTGGGGGCAGTGCGAGGGTGCGGGCCAATCGGCCGATCGGCCCGCTCGTGGCACTGACCGCGCGCGGGGTGCCGGTGACGCATGAACGTGGCTGCTCGATCGCCAAGCGCCTTCCTGCGCTGCGCGGCGAGTTCGCCGTCGAGTACCGGGGTGCCGACGGAGCCACTGCCGGCGCCGACATCGATCGGCTGCAACTGCTGTGGATGGATGCGCCGGCGCCGAACATCGATCGCAAAGCCTTCGCAGCCACCATCACGGGCACGTTCACGCCCAACGAGGACGGCGAATGGCAGTTCGGCCTCACCTCGGTGGGGGCGGCGACGTTGCGCATCAATGGGCACACGGTGATCGACATGCCCGTGCCGCTCACGGGGGGAGCGTTCTTCGGCATGGGCAGCCCCGAGCAGCGAGCCGGGTTGCACCTCGAAGCAGGTCGGCCATGCTCGGTCGAGGTCGACTATCCGATGTACGAGTACGACATGCTGCGCGGGCTCATCGTCGGCGCCGAGCCGCCGTTGCGCGACGACGCCATCGACCGCGCCGTTGCCGCCGCCGCCGCAGCCGACATCGCCGTGCTCGTGGTCGGCACCAACGACGACTGGGAGACCGAGGGCGAAGATCGCGTGTCGATGGCGCTCCCTGGCGACCAGGATGAACTGGTACGGCGCGTTGCGGCCGCCAACCCCAACACGGTGGTGGTGCTGAACGCCGGATCGCCGGTCAGCATGCCGTGGCTGCACGACGTGCGCGCCGTCATGCAGGTGTGGTTCCCCGGCGAGGAGTTCGGCGAAGCGCTCGCCGACATGCTGGTCGGGGTCGCCGAGCCGGGCGGTCGCCTTCCGGTCACGCTGCCGGCGCGGCTCGACGATACGCCGGCGTTCGAGCACCACCCGGGCCGCGATGGGCTAGCGATGTACGCCGAGGGTCTGTACATCGGGTACCGGTGGTACGACGCGCACGACATCGAGCCGCTCTTCGCGTTCGGTCACGGCCTCGGCTACTCGACGTTCACCATCTCCGAGTCGTCGGCCACCGGCTCGATCGGCGCCACCAACGCCACCAACACGACCAACGCCACCAACGCCACCAACACAGGCGGCGTCACCGTGCGCGCCATCGTGCACAACACCGGCGACCGCACCGGCAGTCACGTGGTGCAGTGCTACGTGCAGCCCGACGGAGCAGGCCCAGATCGTCCGCCCCGCACGTTGCAGGGCTTCGCCAAGGTGACGCTCGACCCGGGGCAGTCCCACGAGGTCGCGATCTGGTTGCCCGAGCGCTGCTTCAGCGTGTGGGACGTTGCCGCGCACGACTGGGTGGTGCCCCCCGGCGACTACAGCGTGCTGGTGGGCGAGTCGTCGCGTTCGCTTCAGCTTGCCGGAGTGATGAACTCGATCACGTGACCATCGGGGTCGCGCACCCAGCACTGCGAGCTCAGCGCGCCGAAGCGGGTGACGGCGAGGCCCGCCGACTCGAGGTGGGCGATCACGGGTTCGAGGGCAGCCACCGAGATAGCCGTGTGCCGCCCCATCGGGTTGGTGGTACTCGGTGGTGTGCCGACGTCGGCTCCCGGCGCACACTCGATCAGGTGGATCTGGCCGTCACCGATGCCGAGCCATGCTCCGGGCACGCCCAGGTCGGGTCGCGGCAGCAACGCGAGGCCCAGCACGCCGGTGTAGAACGCGAGCGAGCGTTCGAGGTCGGCCACGGGGAACGACGAGTGATGGAGCCCGAGCAGTTCGATCGTCACCCGCCCAGTGTGCAGCATCGCCGGTACTGTGTGCACATGGCCAAGCCCGCTGCATCCTCGTCACCGTTGTCGTCACGAGACGTCGAGTCGGTCGAACGATTCATCCCTGCGCCGGCGAAGGCGATCTTTGCGTTGCTCGCCGACCCGTCACGGCATCAAGAGATCGACGGCTCTGGCACGGTGCGCGCTGCTCGAGGCGAGTCGGTGCAGCTGGCGCTCGGCATCAAGTTCGGGATGAGCATGAAGCTGGGCATTGCCTACTCGATGGTCAACACCGTCGTCGAGTACGAACAGGATGCCCGCATCGCATGGCAGCCCAGGCCACCGCACCCGCCGATGTCGTGGCTGATCGGTGGCCGCATCTGGCGTTACGAGCTCGAACCCAAAGATGGCGGCACGTTGGTGCGCGAGAGCTGGGACATCAGCCAAGAACGAGTGCCGGCGATGGTTCGCCCGATGCGCGACAAGACCCGTGCGGCGATGGAAGCCACGCTCGAACGGATCGAGCAGGTGGTCACCGCCGCGTCGTGACCAGGGCGCGGTTCAGCTCGGCGCCCAGTAGCGCGATCGTGGCGTGCAGCCCGATCCAGGTGAGCAACCCGATCACCGAGGCGAACGTGCCGTAGACCGGCGACGCGCGGGC
>JAYTNH010000206.1:0-4502 GCA_043748395.1 Ilumatobacteraceae bacterium
GCCGACATCAAGTCGGTAGGCGTGATGGGCGACGAGCGCACCTACGCCAATCCCATCATCATCAGGGCCGTGACCAGCGACGATGCCATGACCGCCGACTGGGCGAGGCTGCCGTACGACCTGTTGGAGACGATGTCGAGCCGCATCATCAACGAGGTTCCTGGCGTGAATCGGGTGGTCTACGACATCACCTCGAAGCCACCGGGAACCATCGAATGGGAATAGCACCCGGCAGTTTCGCAACCTGTTCGTAATATTTGGTAGCCTGAACTTCGCATGTTCCGCACCCCGCGCCTCGTGGCCTTCCTCGCTCTCGCCAGTCTGTTTGCCGGTACCGATTTCTCTGGCACCGGCACCGTGCACGCCGACTCGGTCGACGACGAGCGGCGCAAGGTCGCCCAGATCGCCGATCAGCTCGATGCGCTGGCCGCCAAGGTTCAACAACTCGACGACGAGTACGGCACGGCGCTCGATCGCCAAGATGTTCTCACCGTCGAGATCGCCGGCTCGCAGGCCAAGGTCGATGCCCAGCAGGCCGAGCTCGACGTGCTGCAAGGCACGCTTGCCAACGTCGCCATCGACAAGTTCGTGGCCGGCGGAGCCACCGAGCTGAGCCCGTTGTTCTCTACCGCTGTCGCATATTCGGCGGCCGAGCAGCGCGATCAGCTCAGCAAGTTGGCGCTCGATAGCGGTGCCGGCGACTCCGACCAGTTGCAGTTCTTGCTCGACACGTTGGGCAAAGAGCGCGCCATTCTCGATCGCAAGACGCGCGAGGCGGCCGAGCTCATCACCTACCTCGATGCCAAGCGTGCCGAGGCGTCGCTGCTCGAGGAAGAGTACCACAAGCAGTACACGCAGGCGCAGGCCGATCTCGGCCAAGCACTCGAAGACGAAGAGGTTCGCCGTACCGCGGCAGCCGTGGCCAAGGCCCAGGAGATCGCTGCGGCGGCCAACGCTGCAGCTTCCAACAGTGCAGCTTCCAACGGCAACGGCAACGGCAACGTCACGGCCCCTGGCCGTGGCGGCGGCAGCACCACGCCCGGCACCGGTGGCACCAGTAGCGGTGGCGGCAGCAGTACACCGACACCGTCGGCCCCCATTCCATCGGCGCCGGCTCCGTCCGGTATGGCCGGTACGGTCATCGCCGCGGCCTACGGCCAGCTCGGCGTGCCCTACAAATACGCTGCCGAATCGCCGGGCGTAGCGTTCGACTGCAGTGGCCTCACCAAGTATGCGTGGGGTCGAGTCGGCGTGTACCTGCCGCATCAGTCGCGGGCGCAGTACGCCTCGTTGCCACACGTTCCCATCAGTGATGCACAGCCCGGCGACCTCATCTTCTACTACTCGCCGATCAGCCACGTGGGCATCTACCTCGGTGGTGGCCAGCTCATCCACTCGCCCCAGACCGGCAGCTCGGTGAAGATCGCGAACGTCAACTGGGGCAAGGTCGTGGGCGTCGCCCGGCCAGGCTAGCGAGCAGTTGTCGGGGGCACGTCACCCGATACGGTGACGCACATATGCAGGGCCTCGACATTCCCAAGGTCAGTGATTGGCTGACGCGCAACATCACGGGTGCAGTCGCGCCGTTCGGTTTCGATCTCATTGCTGGTGGGCGATCGAACCTCACCTACACGGTCACCGCGTCCGACGGTTCGCGGTTCGTGCTCCGCCGCCCGCCACTGGGCCATGTGCTGGCCACGGCGCACGACATGGCCCGCGAGTACCGCATCATTGCCGCCGTGAACCACACCAACGTGCCGGTGCCACCGGCGCTCGGCGTGTGCACCGACGATGACGTCAACGGTGCCCCATTCTACGTGATGGGTTATGTCGATGGTGTGGTGCTCGACAGCGTCGACCGTGCTGAACAATTGCCGATGGAACTGCGGCGGACGGCCAGCGAACACATCATCGACGTGCTCGCCGACCTGCATGCGGTCGATGTCGACACCGTGGGCCTCGGCGATCTCGCCAAACGCGAGGGTTACGTCGAGCGTCAGGTGAAGCGCTGGAGCACTCAGTGGCATCAGTCGAAAACCCGCGAACTGCCGGCCATCGACGAGGTGGCGCGGCTGCTGGGGGAGCGCCTGCCCGCGCAGGTGGGCGTGTCGATCGCACACGGCGATTTCCGGTTCGGCAACTGTCTCACCAACATGTCCACCGGCAAGATCGCCGCCGTTCTCGATTGGGAGCTGTGCACGCTGGGCGACCCGCTGGCCGATGTCGGCTACCTGGGCGTCTACTGGTTCGACGGCAACGCCGCCAACGTGCGTGCCAACGACCCCACGTCGGCCGGTGGGTTCTTGAGTTACCAGCAACTACTCGACCGCTACGCGCAGCGCACTGGCCGCGACCTCAGCGGCATCGACTACTACGTGGCGTTCAGTTGCTGGCGGCTCGCGGTCATCACCGAGGGCGTGTACGCCCGTTACCTCCATGGCGCCATGGGTGCCCACGAAGGTGTCGACATCGAAAGTTTCAAGGTCGGCGCTGATGCTTTGGCCGAGCGCGCGCTCGCAGCGATGGGGAGGTTGTCATGATCGATGGCTGGCACAAGACCGAGTTCACGGCGGCCGGATTCACCCACGACGTCTACCGCAAAGGCACCGGACCAGGTGTCGTGATCGTGCACGAGATTCCTGGTATCACCCCAACGGTCGAGCAGTTCGCCAACGACGTGGTTGCGGCGGGCTTCACCGTGCTCATGCCGTCGCTGGTGGGCACGCCGGGCAAGGCCCCCAGCGGCGCCTACCTGGCATCGTCATCACTGAAGGTGTGCGTCTCGCGTGAGTTCACTCACTGGGCGCTCAACCAAACATCGCCGATCATCGGCTGGTTGCGGGCCTTGGCGCGGTCGCTGCACCTCGAGGTTGGTGGGCCGGGTGTGGGCGCTATCGGCATGTGCTTCAGCGGCGGGTTCGCGTTGGCGATGATGGTCGATGACATCATGGTGGCACCTGTGCTCAGCCAGCCGTCGCTCCCGTTCGCGATAGGCAAGCAGCCACGCGGGGCCGACCTCAACCTGTCACCCGACGATGCACTCATCGTGGCCCAGCGGGCCAGCGAGGGCTGTCAGGTGCTCGGCCTGCGCTTCGCCGGCGACAAGTTGGTTGGCGACCGATTCGCGTCGTTGCGCAAGCTGCTGGGCGATGCGTTCATCGCCATCGAGCTGCCGAGCACCGGCACACGCGACCACTCGGTGCTCACCGAGCAGCGCGACGAGCCAAGCGTGCAGCGCGTGATCGCGTTCCTGCACCAGAAGCTCGACGCCTGACACCACGCCCCGGTCGGCGGATCCCATGACGCGGGCGGCGATTCTCAACGAGGGGGCGAGATTCGGCGCCAGCGTGAGCAGGTTTTCGTGACGGTTGGCCTGCTCAGCCTTCTGCGGCGTACTTCTTGGCGGTCTTGTAGTCGGCCTTGCCGTTGGGAGCGCGAGGGATCTGGCTCACGAACACCACCCGCTTGGGTGCTTTGTAGCCGGCGAGGTCGGTCTTGACGCTGGCAATGATGTCGGCCTCGGTCACGGTCGAGCCTGCTACCCGTGCCGCTACCGCAGTGACCGACTGGCCGAACCGCTCGTCGTCGATGCCCACGACCAGACAGTCGTGCACACCTTCCACACGCTTGACGGCTTCTTCGACCTCCTCGGGGAAGATCTTCTCGCCGCCCGAGTTGATCACCTGGCTGCCGCGGCCGAGCAAGATGAGCGAGCCATCGGCTGCCACCATCGCCATGTCGCCGGGGAACGAGTAGCGCACGCCCTCGATCACTCGAAAGGTGCGCGCCGACTTCTCGGCGTCTTTGAAGTAGCCGAGCGGCACGTTGCCGCCGGCAGCCACCATGCCCACTTCCTCTGAGCCCGCCACGATCTCGCGGTCGTCCTCGGTGAACACTTTGGTGGTCGGCATCTGGTTGAACTTCGCAGTGGAGGGTGGGAGGCCTTTCATCGAGATGCTGGTGCCCATCGAGCCCTCGGTGGAACCCATCGCATCGAGCAACACGGTCTGCTCGATGCGATCGAGCAGCTGCCCTTTGACCTCCGACGTCCACATCACCCCGCTGGAGATGATCATCTTCAGCGACGATGTGTCGTACGGCGTGCCGGCCGCAACGGCCGCGTCGATTGCGGTGATGAACGGCTTCGAGAGCACGTCGCCGACGATGGTGAGGTTGGTTGCCTTCTCTGCCTGCAGCGTGGCGAGCAGCTCGTCGGCGTCGAACGAACGGTTGGTGAGACACACCACCACACCGCCCGCGAGCTGCGGGATGAACGCACCGAGCCACACTCCGGTGCCGTGCATGAGCGGCGCACACGGAATGGAGATGAGCCGGTTGCCGGCGTCGGTGGCCTGCTTGACGTAGGCGGGGATCTCACTGGCATCGTTGGGTACCGGCAGACCGACCATCGGGAACCCGCCGCTGACGAAACCGGCGGTGAGCCCGCCCATGGCGTACATCACGCCCTTGGGCATGCCGGTGGTGCCGCCGGTGTAGAGCAT
>JAYTNH010000207.1:0-5170 GCA_043748395.1 Ilumatobacteraceae bacterium
TGGCGAAAGCCGTGCTTCTTGGCACGGCGTCGGTTGTTGGGTTGGTAGGTGCGCTTCACGCAGCCCTCCTCGCGCCCCGCTCGACGGCGGAACTCTGACAGATTCGAATAGTCGCATGGCACTCCGCAAGACGGCCGGAAAGCCACACCGTTCTACAGGCTAGGGTCGGTTGGTACCGCCCGGCAACCCGGACGCGTCACAGACACCCATCGAGCTTGGCCTGTGGTCAGCATTTCGCAGCAACCACTGAGCCTGCTAGCCTACTCAGTCCGTCTGAGGTGGGTTTTCCACAACATGTGGACAAAGATGTGGACGAAATTCGTACGATCGAGAGGAGGAGCAGGTGAGCGACCATGAACGGCTGTGGAAAGACGTAGCAAAACTGCTCCGCGATCAGGTGTCCGAGGTCGTGTGGTTCTCCACCTTCCAAGATGTGATCGCCCTCGAGAGCGACCCGTCGATGTTGCGGGTGAGTGCGCCAAACAGTCACACTCGTGACCGCATTCTGTCGCGTTACCTGCCGCTGGTGCGCGATGCCCTCGAAGACATCGGGTCGGGCAACTTGCAGATCGTCATCGAGGTACAGGTCGCCGAGGCGCTCCCTACACCCGACCACGAGCCCACCGAGCACCTCCCGGCGATCGCCGACAACGAAGAACCAATGCATGGCGCATCGGCGGGCGCCGGCATGAACCCGCGCTACACCTTCGAGACGTTCGTGAAGGGCGCGTCCAACCAGTTCGCACTCGCGGCGGCGCTTCGGGTAGCCGAAACACCGGGTCGTTCCTATAACCCACTGTTCATCTACGGCTCGGCGGGTCTCGGCAAAACCCACCTGCTACACGCCATTGGCCACTACGTGCACCATCACTACCAACACGATGTCGTGCGCTACGTGAGCACCGAAACGTTCCTCAACGAGTACGTCGACGCGATCCGAACCAACACCACCGCGAACTTCAAACGGCGCTACCGCGACATCGACGTACTGCTCATCGACGACATCCAGTTCATGGAAGGGAAAGAAGGTCTCCAAGAGGAGTTCTTCCACACATTCAACTCGTTGCACGGTGCGAACAAGCAGATCGTCATCTCTAGCGACCGCATGCCCGATGCCATACCCACCCTGGAAGACCGCCTACGCGGTCGCTTCAAGTGGGGCCTCATCACCGATATCCAGCCACCCGATCTCGAGACCAGGCTCGCTATCTTGCGCAACAAGGCCGAGCGCGATCACAGCCCGGTGCCAGCTCCCACACTCGAGTACATCGCGTCGCGCATCACCACAAACATCCGCGAACTCGAAGGCGCGCTCATTCGTGTGACCGCGTACGCCAGCCTCAACCACGTACCCATCAGTACGCACCTCGCCGAGGAGTTGCTCAGCGATCTGCTCACCGATACGTACGTGAAGCCCCGCACCGACGACGAGTTGCTCAGCGAGATCGCTCTCATCCTCGGCTACAGCGTCGATGCCCTGCGTGGCAAGAGTCGTCAACGGCCCCTCGTCACCGCCCGACAAACCGCCATGTACGTGTTCCGCGATCTCACCGACCTCAGCTATCCGGCCATCGCCCGATTGTTCGGTGGCCGCGATCACACCACGGTCATCCATGCCGTCGACAAGATCCAGCGGCTCATGAAAGAGCGCAAGCAGATCTACGAGCAAGTCACCGATCTCACTCAGCGACTGAAGAAAGCATGACTGTGGACGGCATGTGGAAGACCGCCGCACAACGGTGGACAACCATCGCGTTGTCCACCGAATCACAACAGGGTCATTTCTTGCCTGTGCACGCGTGGGGAAATCCCTGTGGGGATGGTTCTGGCACCTACGCTGGCACGACAGTGAGTTGTGCACAATCCACAGCCCTTATTACCGCTATTAGCTTTGAACATCCGAACTTGTGCGAAAGGTAACTCTGTGAAGTTTCGTTGCGAACGTGACGTATTGGCCGAGGCACTCACCACCGCTGGCCGTGCTGCCACCGGCCGATCTGGCGCGCTACCCGTGTTGTCGGGGCTGTGCCTCAATCTCGCAGCCGATCAGCTCACCATCACCGGTACCGATCTCGATCTCACGATCCGGCTCAGCCTGGCGGTAGGTGGCGATCGCGATGGCGGTGCCGTGCTGCCGGCACGTCTGGCATCCGACATCGTTCGTTCGTTGCCAGCCGGCAAGGTCGAGGTGGCGGTCGACGACGATGAGGTCACCATCAGCGGTGGTCGCTCGCAGTTCACGGTGCGGCCCCTGGCGCTCGACGACTACCCCAAGATCGCGGCGCCCACCACGCAAGCCGTCACGTTGCCTGCTGCCGAGTTCGGCGAAGCACTCCGCCAAGTGGTGCGGGCCGCCAGTACTGACGAAGCGAGGCCCATCCTCACCGGTGTACTGCTCACCACCGAGAACGACAGCCTGCGCATGGTCGCCACCGACTCGTACCGCTTGGCGGTGCGCGACCTCGTCGGCCAGCAGGTGCTCGGCGCCGATCAAAAGGTGCTCATCCCCGGTCGAGCGCTCAGCGAGCTCCAGCGGTTGGTCAGCGCAGGCGACCAGGTTGTCATGCGGCTCGGCGATCGCGATGCCACGTTCGAGGTTGGTGCCACCATGCTCACTACACGGCTCATCGAAGGTGAGTTCCCCAACTATCGCCAGCTCATTCCGGCCGCTCACCCGAACTCGCTCACCGTCGAGCGCGAGCCGTTGCTCGAGGCCATCCGACGCGTCAAGATCCTCGCCAAGGACGCCACTCCTATCCGGCTCGAAATGGGCGGCGACACCGTTCGGCTCACCGCCATCACTCAAGACGTGGGCAATGCCAGCGAAGAGCTCGACGCGGCCTACACCGGAACCGAGCTCACTGTGGCGTTCAACCCCGATTACTTCGCGGCCGGCGTCGAGGCGTGTTCAAGCGACTCGGTCACCCTGTTCACCCTCGATGCGCTCAAGCCTGCCGTGGTGCGCGGCGTCGGCCGCGACGACTACCTGTATCTGCTCATGCCGGTGCGAGTGCCGTAGCGCCATCGCTTCGGTCGCCGCCTTGTTGGTCCACCGTAGGCTGAGACAACCATGATCGTGACTCGACTCGAACTCGTCGACTTTCGCAACTATCGCGATGCGACCTTCGAGTTCGAGCCAGGTACCACAGCAGTCATCGGACTGAACGGCCAAGGCAAGACCAACCTCGCCGAGGCGATGGCGTACCTTGCCTCACTCACCAGTTTTCGTGGGGCTCCCGACGATGCCCTCATCAGGGTGGGGGCCGACTCGGCTGTGGTTCGCGCCACGGTGTTACAAGACGACCTACGCGAAGTGCTGGTCGAACTCGAGTTGTCGCGCACTTCGCGCAATCGGGTGCAGGTCAACAAGCAGCGTTTGGCGCGCACGCGTGAACTGTTGGGCATCATGAGGGTCACGGTGTTCTCGCCAGACGATCTGTCGATGATCAAGGGCGGCCCCACCGAGCGCCGACGCTTTCTCGACGACGCGTTGGTGGCGCTGGCCCTGAAGTACGACGCGTTGCGTCTTGAGCTTGACCGTGTGCTGCGCCAACGGAACATGCTGCTCAAGCAGGCCGCCGGACGACTCAGTGACGAAGTCGCGATCACGCTCGACGTGTGGGACGCGCGATTCGCGGAGGTTGGCGACCAGTTCGGTCATGCCCGAGCAGTGCTCGCGGCACGTCTGGCGCCTATGGCGCTCGAGGCCTACGAGCAGTTGGCCGGTCAACCGACCGCTGTCGAGTTGCGATACGAACCGACGTGGCGACACCGCGGGCTTGCCACGGCGCTTGGGGAGTCGCGCACCGACGATGTCCGCCGCGGTCAGTCAACGGTGGGCCCGCACCGCGACGAACTCGACTTGTCGATCAACGGGTTGCCCGCGCGTACCCACGCATCGCAGGGCGAGCAGCGCACGTTGGCGCTGGCCCTGCGGCTGGCCGCGCACCGGATGGTGGCCGACAAGGTCGGCAGTGCACCCGTCCTGGTGCTCGACGATGTGCTCAGCGAACTCGATCCCGGTCGTTCGGCGGCATTGCTCCAACACCTCCCGCGCGGTCAGGTGATCCTCACCACTGCAGGGGTGCTGCCCGATGCCGCGCATCCCGACGCGATTCTGCGCATCGATGCCGGCGTCGTGATGGCGTCGTGATGGCGTCGTGATGGCGTGAGTCGCGACCCGCGCCCCCTCGGCGACAGCCTGCGTGCTGTCGTTCGGTCGCTACGCGACGACGATTCGGTCACCACCGCGCCAGCTCTGGGAGGAGTCTTCGGACGCTGGGAGCAAGCGGTCGGCGCCGCAGTGGCCGAACACGTGCAACCGGTGAAACTCGACGGCACCACCCTGACGGTCGAGGTCGACGACCCCGCATGGGCGACCCAATTGCGATTCCTCGAAGCGACGCTGAAGCGACGACTCGACGAGGTTGCCGGAGCCACCATCGAGACGATCGACGTGCGGGTGAAGCGTCGCTGAGCCGACTCGGCGAGGCGCGGTCGAGGTACCCCCAATGTGGCCCGAACGAGGCCGACCGTCCGCCATTCTGTGACACCCCCACGGTAGGCTGGGCATCACTCGCGACGACGGTGGATCCTGGCAGACCCCGCTCACGTGTCGCCAATGAACCCGCAGGTTACGGCCTGTTTTCTCTACTGCGATCGAGGTGCTCGTGTCTTCCGACACCACACAACCAAGTGCCGATTACGGCGCTAAAGACATCCAGGTGCTCGAGGGTCTCGACCCGGTCCGTAAACGCCCCGGAATGTACATCGGTTCCACCGGTCTGGCGGGCCTGCACCACCTCATCTGGGAGGTCGTCGACAACGCCGTCGACGAGGCCATGGCCGGCTTCTGCACACGCATTGGGGTCACGCTCTTACCCGACGGCGGTTGTCGTGTCGACGACAACGGTCGTGGCGTACCAGTCGATGCCATCGCGTCGGGCCCACACAAGGGCAAGAGCGCAGTCGAGGTCGTGCTCACGGTGTTGCACGCCGGCGGCAAGTTCGGCGGCGGGGGCTACAAGGTCTCCGGTGGCCTGCACGGCGTAGGCGTCAGTGTGGTCAACGCACTCAGCGAGCGCCTCTTCATCGAGGTCGACAAGGGTGGCCAGCGGTACCAGCAGGAGTACGCGAAGGGTGGCAAGCCACAGGGCAAGCTTGCCCAGGT
>JAYTNH010000208.1:0-3764 GCA_043748395.1 Ilumatobacteraceae bacterium
TTCCGCCCGACCTCGTCGAGGTCACGGTCGAAAAGGTTGCCATCAACGCGGTCATGGCCGGCTGCAAACCCGAGTACCTGCCATGGGTCATTGCCGCCCTCGAAGCGATCTGCACCGACGAGTTCAACATCCACGGCGTGCTGGCCACCACCATGCCGGTCGGACCGGTCATCGTGTGCAACGGACCTGGCACTCGCGCCATCGGGATGAATGCCGCCGGCAACGTGTTGGGGCAGGGCAACCGCGCCAACCTCACCATCGGCCGCGCTGTGCAACTGGTGGTGCGCAACGTCGGAGGAGGCCGGCCGGGCGAGGTCGACCGTGCCGCGCACGGCAACCCCGGCAAGCTCAGCTTCTGTTTCGCCGAACTCGAGCAGGGGTCACCGTTCACGTCACTGGCAGTCAGTCGAGGTCTCGCCGCAACCGACAACGCGGTCACCGTGTTCGCCGGCGAGGGACCGCGTTGCATCGTCGATCAACTTGCCCGCAACCCCGGGCAACTCGCCAACACTTTTGCGGCGTGCTTGCGCACCATGCATCACCCCAAACTCGTCATGGGATTCGATGTCGTGCTGGTGGTCGGCCCCGAGCATGCGCGTGTGTTCGCCGAGGCCGGATGGGATCGTGAACGCCTCCTCGCCGAACTGCACAAACGGTTACAGATCGCCGGTAGCGAGCTCGTCCGGGGTGCGGGCGACATGGCCGAGGGTGTGCCCGAGTGGCTGAGCGACGCGACGCTGGGCAAGTTCCGGCCCGATGGCATTCTGCTGGTGCACGCTGGTGGCGGCGCCGGCCTGTTCTCGGCCATGATTGGCGGATGGGCAAACGGTGACATCGGCTCGAAGCCGGTCACCAGGAGGGTTACACCATGAGGATTACACCATGAGGATTACACCATGACCAAGCTGCTACTCGATCCCACCAGCGAACGGCGGGTCACCACCCGCGAACGGCTGGCCCGTCCGGCATCGCTCGATGGTCAGGTCATCGGTCTGCTCGACATCTCCAAGCCTCGTGGCGATGTGTTCCTCGACCACCTCGCTCTGCGGTTGCAGCAGGGTGGCGCTGCCGTGCTGCGTTACAAGAAGCCAACCTTCACCAAGCCGGCACCCGTAGACCTGCGCCACGAGATCGCCACCAACTGCACCATGGTGATCGAGGCCCTCGCCGATTGAGGCAGTTGCACGTCGTGCAGTGTGCACGACATCGTTGATCTCGAAAGCCGCGGGCTGCCGGGCGTGTTCGTCGCCTCAGCCCAGTTCGTCCAGGCAGCCGACGCCCAAGCCACATCGCTCGGCTTCCCCACGGTGGCGCGGGTGTTCACGCCGCACCCCATCCAAGACCGCACCGACGACGAAATGCGCGCATACGCCGACGCCGCCTACGACCAGATCGTCGCCGCAATCACTACCTGACGCCGCCAAGTCCGTCCCACTCCGTAGCGTCGGCCCGTCCGTCTGCGATTTGTGTGACCAAACAAAGCCGCGGATCGTTTGTGCGCGCTCTCACACAAACCGATGCGGTAGCTGGAGCCTGGTGGGAACTCACGGGAGCCGCAGACCAAGGGCGTCGAGGACGATGAGGCCCTCGGTGCGCAGCGCCGCTACCAGCCGATGAGCGCGGGCCGCGTCGACGCCCATGGTGTCTGCGGCCGCACCACGCGGCACCGGCGCGGTCGACAGCGCCTTCATCAGACGGCCACGCGCTTGGCGGTCGCTGCCGTCGAACCGTGCCTGAACGCCGCTCACCCCTGCCGACCCCACCGCCGGATCGGGGCCGTTGCCCCGCCATGCGCACGCGGCCGCCAACGGACACTCTCCGCATGCAGGGTTGGCCGGCCGACAGAGCACTGCGCCGAGATCCATGAGGCACTGGTTCCACGCCCAGGGCTCACCCATCGGCAGCGCGGCATCGGCGATCGACTGAACCTGCTTGGCGGTGAGCTTCGCCCCGGCCACACGCGCGTACACGCGCGCGATGTTGGTGTCGACGACCGCTGCATCGGTCTCGAACGCGAACGCCAGCACCGCGCGCGCCGTGTACTGACCAACGCCAGGCAGCGCCAAGAGACCGTCGAGCGAATGGGGGAACGAACCAGCGGCGGCGACCACGCCTGCGGCGGCGTGCAGGTTGCGCGCCCGTCGGGGGTAGCCGAGGCCCTGCCACAGCCGCAGCACGTCGCCGAGCGGTACGGCAGCGCAATCGCCCGGGGTGGGGAGGGCCGCGATGAACGCCTGCCACTTCGGGATGACCCTCGCCACCTGAGTCTGCTGCAGCATGACCTCGCTCACCAGCACAGCCCATGGGTCGCGGGTTCGACGCCATGGCAGATCCCTCAGGCGCGGCAACCCCCAGGCCAGCACGGCATCGGATTGCCAGCGAGTCATCGGACTGGGGGCCGCCGACGGGGTCAGTCCCAGACGTCGACACCGTCGTACGGACGGGAGCGGCTGGGGGCCGCGGCGCGGGTCCACACCAGCACCTTGCGCCGGAAGTAGCACACTTCCTTGCCGTCCTGGTTGAAGCCTTTGCTCTCGACGGTGACCACACCGCGATCGGGCTTGCTCGAACTGGGCTTCACATCGAGCACACGTGTTTCGGCGTGAATGGTGTCGCCGTGGAACGTGGGGAACTTGTGCTGCAACGTCTCGACCTCGAGGTTGGCAATGGCCGCGCCGCTGACATCGGCAACGCTCATACCCAGCACCAACGAGTAGACGAGGTTGCCCACCACCACGTTGCGGCCCTGCACGCTGTGCTCGGCAAACCAGTCGTTGGTGTGCAACGGGTGATGATTCATGGTGATCATGCAGAACAGATGATCGTCGTACTCGGTGATGGTCTTGCCTGGCCAGTGGCGATACACGTCACCGACGACGAAGTCTTCGAGGCAGCGTCCGAAGGGTCGCTCATGGGTGGTCATACGCCCGACGTTAGTCGGAGGGTGGCCGAACCGGCCTAGCCGCTGGATGCTGACGGCGACCTGCGAACCGAGCCGAGAACTCGAACGCGTTCTCGGTGTTCAGATCGGACTCTTGGGCCAGCGAACGCAGGGTTTGCAATCGGTCGCGTCGCTCGATGCTCCAGGGGCCGACCCGCAGCGTTGCGTACAACACGCCGCCCAACACGATCGGGAAGAAGAACTGCGCGAGCCGCCATGTAGCCACGCCCAAGAGCGCTGTGGCCTTCGTGAGTCCGAAGCCCACGAGCGTCGACGGCAGCGCGACCTCGATGAGACCGAGCCCACCCGGCGTGATCGGAATGACTGCCAGTACGTTCACCAGCCCGAACGCGACGAGCAAGGCATCGATGTCGGTGGAGACGCCGAACGCGCGCAGGAACACCCACAGCGCGGCAGCGTCGAGCAGCCAGTTGGCAGCAGCCCAACCCACGACTCGGGTGAGCAGCGCTGGATCGGATGCCAGGTCCTCGAGCCGAGCACCGATGTGGCGCACGCCCGCCGCGGCCCGATCCTCGTTGAACTTGAACTTGCGCGCGATCCATCGCAACAGCCGTTCGGCTCGACCCTGACCATCGAGCAGCCCGAACACCAACGTGGCCGCCAAACCCATGAGGATGATGCCGAACACTGCCGCGCTGGCGTAGCCACTGTTGACGCCACGGATGGGGATCGAGATGACGAGCGCGATCCAGAAGATGAGGTTGAGCACCACCGCCGAACCGAGGCCCGCTGTGGCCAACGCGAACCCGGCGTCGGGGCCTGGAACACCCGACAGGGTCATGAGGCGATAGCCAAGGGCTGA
>JAYTNH010000209.1:0-4392 GCA_043748395.1 Ilumatobacteraceae bacterium
TCAGGATCGCTGGACTGATCGACTGGATATCGCCGACGAACCCGAGCTCGGGGTCGCGCGACGTCGCCCGAATGAGGCAGGCGTCATCGCCAGAGACGCCTACGGCAAGCTCGCCATGCACGTTGATGGCCGACACGAGTTGCGGATTGACCTGCCCCACGAGCACCATCCTGACGATGTCGACTGTCTCGGCGTCGGTGACCCGTAGGCCATTGCGAAACTCGGGGACCTTGCCGAGGCGACCCATCAGCTCACTGATCTGCGGACCACCACCATGCACGACCACTGGACGCATGCCCACCTGGTGCATGAGCACGATGTCTTGCGCGAACAACGCGAGCGCATCGCCATCGGATGCTCCGGCGAGGGCGTTTCCGCCGTACTTCACCACCACGACCTGACCGGCGAAGCGCCGAATGTACGGCAGTGCCTCCACCAGCGTGTCGGCTCGCTGGTGGGCGCGTGAGGCTGGCATCTGATCGGTCACGGGAACATACCGACCTGCGTAAGCCCCGCTGTTTCATCGAGCCCGAGCGCGACGTTTGCGGCCTGCACTGCCCCACCCGATGCACCCTTGGTGAGGTTGTCGATCGCACACAGGGCAACCACCGTGCCCGTGCGTGCGTCGTATCGAGCAGTGAGGTGCGCCATGTTGCTGCCCGTGGTCGCCTTGGTCGAAGGCGACGCTGAGCCGACATGCACGAATGGCTCGCCCGCGTATCGAGAGTGCAGGGTGGCGAGCAGCACATCGGTGCTGAGCGTGACACCCTCGGCCGGCCGCGCATAGCAGGTGGCCAAAATGCCCCGGCTCATGGGTGCGAGGTGTGGAGTGAACAACACTTGCGCACCAACTTCCTGCTCGATCTCGGGGGTGTGCCGGTGATCGAGCAACCCGTACGCAGTGACGTCTTGGTCGGCCGCGCAGAACATCGAACTGTGCTTGAGCGCTCTGCCCGCACCGCTGATGCCGGTGATGCTGTTCACCACGATGCCCGTGGTCTGGATGAGACCTGCGTCGACGAGCGGGGCCAGCGCCAGCGTTGCTGCGGTGACGTGACAGCCTGGCGTGGCAATGAGCGTGGCCGTCCGCAAACTCTGGCGGTGCAGTTCGGGTAGCCCGAACACGGCCTGCGCGAGCAGATCTGGCTGAGCGTGTTCGAACCCGTACCACGTGGGATACAGGGTCGCGTCCTTGAGCCGAAAGGCCGCCGAGAGATCGACGATGCAGCCCACGGAGCCGTGCAATTGCGGCGCCATGGCCATGCTCGCCTCATGCGGCAAGCCGAGGAAGACAACATCGAGTTCCTTGGCTTGCTCTGGGTCGAACGTCTCGAACATCAGGTTCGGGTAGCGGCCCACGAGACTCGGGTAGAGCTCACACGCACGCGTGCCGGCTTGCGTGTCGCCCGTGGCATAGACCACCTCGAAGTGAGGATGTGCCGCGCACAGCCGAAGCAGTTCAGCGCCGGTGAAACCCGACGCGCCGATGATCCCGATCCGCACCATGAAGCATGACTATACGGGATATCACATGTTCATGCAACGATGCTGCGGCGAGCGTCACCTCACGTCGGTGTGAGTTCGAACCGAATCTCGACCTGCTCGATGCCCATACCCTTGATCATGGCGGTGAGCATGGCGCTGGTGTTGTCTTGGGCGCGCTTCAACAGGTCGGTGTGCGTGGCGGCATCGGCCAGCTTGGCGTTGGCGGCTTTGATGAGCCCCGCCTCGCTCGTTGGGTTGTCGCTGAACATGCCACCGATCCGGTTGAGCAAGCCACGGTCGCGATTCATCACGTGACTGACATCGAGATCGATCACGGGGTCGGCCGCGAAGGCAGCAGGAAGCAACACCCGAACCGCTGTTCCGTCGGTGCTGAACTGCACGGCATCATCATCGAGCGTCGAGAAGTCGATGACGCCATCGACCGTTCCGATGGCGACGTATTGCACCCGCTCGCCAGCCAAGAACGACGGCATCCAGGCGACGTCGTGCTCCTCGTCGATGGTGACTTCGAACTGTGCCTGTGATGCGTGGAAGTCGGCGAGATCACGGAGTTCGAGTAGTACCGGCGGCGCCGAGTGATCTCGCGTTGTTGTGCTGAACGGCATGCCGAACAGCTTGCCGAACACGACCACGGCGACGACCACCAGTGCGGCGAGAACAGCCGTACCGGCGATCAGCGAACGAAACCTGCCACGAGGACGATTGACGGACATTGGGTATCTTCTCCTTCAGCGGTGCAGGGGTTACACCGCGTTGACATACAACCAGCAGACTGATGACGTGATTCCCGCCTCAGCGTCTACCAGGGGTCGCCTGCTGGTTGCCGCCCCACCCCTCGAAGACCCCAACTTCGACCGGTCGGTGGTGTACATGCTCGAGCACGACGCAGACGGCGCCGCCGGCGTCGTGCTCAATCGACCCATCCCAGACGTTGCGGTTGACGACATCGAGGGTCTCGATCGCTGGCAACCGTACGCGAGTGAGCCAATGGTGCTGTTCGCTGGCGGCCCTGTCGACCTGAACGCACTGGTCGGTCTGGCCCGCCTCGACGGCCCCACATCTGCAGCGTGGGCTGAAGTCGCGTATGGGGTGAGCACCGTTGATCTGCATGCCGACCCCACCGACGAGGGTCTCGTCGTGCACGCCCTGCGAGTCTTTCGCGGCTACTCAGGTTGGGGCCCAGGTCAACTCGAGGGCGAGTTGGCCGTCGGGGCGTGGATCGTGCTCGATGCCCTTCTCGACGATGTGTTCGGCATGAACGGCGACGAGTTGTGGCGGTCGGTGCTGCGCCGACAAGGCGGCAGGCTGTCGTGGATCGCCAACGCCCCCGACGACCTGTCGATGAACTGACCGTCAGCCGCGCAGCGTTGCGCCGAGCTTGCCGACGGCACCAATCACCTTGTCGCGCAGCGAGGCCAGTTCGCTCTCGCCGAGCGTGCGATCGAGTGCCTGCAGCCGCAACCGATAGGCGAGGCTCCGCGCGGCATCCGCCACGCCGGCGCCAACGTACACATCGAACAGCGTCAGGTCTGCCAGCAGGTTGCCGGCAGCTTGTTTGATGGCCTTCTCGACCTTCTCGGCCACCACGGTGTTGGGCACGCTGAAGGCGACGTCGAGGTCGCTGGAGGGGAACCGACTCGTTGGTTTCCACTGCGTCACACGCGGCTCAGTGGCCAACATGACACTGAGGTTGAGCTCGAGGATGGCCACCCGCTCGGTGACGTTGTAGGCATCGAGCACGTCGGGGTGTACTTCACCCACCGCACCGATCGCGTCGCGCCCAGCAGACAGCGTGGCTGACCTGGTGGGATGCAGGCCGGCTGGCACCCACGACTGGTCGACGCGCGCGCCGAGGCCCATGGCCGCGGCGATCTGACGCCACACCGCCATCGCCGCGCCGGCGTGCGCGCCCGCGAGCACGACGGTGAGCGCCACGAACTCGTTCGGCAACGTGCCCTCGCCAGGCGGGTAGACGTGACCGATCTCGAACAGGTGCACACCGGCCCGGCGGTGCGACTCGTTGAAAGCCACAGCCTTCAACAGACCCGGGCGCAGCGACGTTCTGAGCACGCTCTCCTCGGCCGCCAGCGGGTTGACGATGCGCACGGCCCTACTGTCGAGCCCCGCGGCAACCAGATCGTCGGGTGAGAGGAACGGGTTGGGCATCGCTTCGCTGATACCGAGACCCAACAACACCTCACGCAGGGCGCGGCGGCGAACCTGGATGGGTGACAGCCGACCGTGCATGGCCGACTTCGGCACAGTTCGTCCCACGTTGGCGTAGCCGAAGTGGCGGGCGATCTCTTCCACGATGTCGATCTCGGCCCTGCAGTCGGGCCTCCACGAGGGCACGACCACGGACAACACGTCGTCGGCGAGCGTGGTCGTGAAGCCGATGGGGCCGAGCAGCGCGACCATCGTGGATGCGGCGATGTTGGTGCCGAGCACCTGATTGACCTTGGCGACGCGGCAACTGACAGCGGCGCGTTCAGGAGGCAATGAGGCCGACCGAGCGTCGACCAATCCTTCGTTCACGATCAGGTCGGGGCACGACAGGGCGAGGAGTTCGACGAATCGGGCAATCGCCGCCGGCATGCCATAGGGATCGACACCACGCTCGAACCTGGCGGATGCTTCGCTGCGCAGGCCGAGGCGGGTGGCGGTGTCCATGATGCCCTGCGGCTCGAACCAGGCCATCTCGAGTGCGATCGTGCTGGTGGTGTCGCTGATCTCACTGTGCAGGCCGCCCATGATGCCACCGATGCCGATCGGCGAGTCGTTGGCATCGCAGATCAACAGGTCGGTCGCCGTGAGCGTGCGCTCGACACCATCGAGCGTGACCATCGTCTCGCCATCAGCAGCGCACCGCACCTTGAAACCACCGCC
>JAYTNH010000210.1:0-4598 GCA_043748395.1 Ilumatobacteraceae bacterium
TGCTGGCTGGTTTCCTGGCGCTGCTGGCTCGTTCATAACTGGATCTGCTCCGATGGGTGAGAGACGTCGGGGTGCTGCTCGGTGGCTTCGACGCGGCTGGTTGCTGTGCCGTGGGCGAACGTGGTGACGAGTGTTGCACCCACTACGAGCTGCGCCGCATCGCGCACGACGCGGCCATCGGCCCCACGGCTGATGCTCCACCCACGCGCCAACGTGTTGGCGGGGTCGAGCAACCGCAGCCGTGTGGTGGCTGCGTCGAGGTGTCGCCATTCGTCGTCGAGTCGGCGAGGTGTGCGACCGATGGCCGATCGCGCCGCATCGAGGCGATCGTTGGCGCGTTCGGTGATCCGGAACGATGCCGTGTGCAGTCGCCCCACGCGCTGGGTGAGGCGTTCGTCGCTGCGCTCGATCGCGGCAACCACCCGATGACGGATGCCGTTGGCGACATCGAGCAGCCGAACGTTGGCTGCGGCGAGTCGGGCGTCGGCCAGCTGATTGAGTGTGCTCCACGCCTCGTCGACGCGTTGCTGGAACTCGACGACGCGTTCGACCAGGGCCGCGGCACATGCCGTGGGGGTCTTGAGTGCGGTGTGCGCGACCTCGTCGGCGACGCAGCGATCGATCTCGTGGCCGAGGCCGGTGAACACCGGCACGCGCGACCGTGCGATGGCGGTGGCGATCGCCTCGTGGTCGAATGTGGCCAGTTCGCTGCGGGCGCCACCGCCGCGAACCACGGCCACGATGTCGATGTCGGGTTGGGCAGCCAGCGTGGCGATGGCGGTGGTGATCATGCGCACGGCCTGATCGCCCTGCACGCGCACATCGATCACCCGCAACTGAAAGCCGAGTTTGCTGCGCTGCAGTTCGTGGGTGAAGTCGGCCCAGGCCGCGCTGCCCACACTGGTGACGACACCCACGCGCAGTGGCACTGGCGGTAGGGCACACTGCCGGTTCGCGTCGTACAGTCCCGATGCCACGAGCCGACGCACGGCTTCGTCGCGCTGCTGGGTGAGATCGCCCAAGGTGAACCGCGGATCGATGCCGCTCATCTTCAGGCTGAGCTGGCCGGACTGCGCGAACAGATCGAGCCGGCCGAAGATGCGCACCTTCATGCCGTCGACCAGCCTGAGCCGGTTCTTCTCCATTGCCGGTCGCAACCGGGCCCGCGCCGGGGCGAAGAACGACACACTGAGCGCGGCCTTGCCAGTGTCGGTCTGTTCGACGAGCTTGAAGTACGCGTGCGGGCCGCGGTCGCTCCAGCCCTGAATCTCGCCGCGTACCCACACGCCTTCACCAAAGCTTCTCGCCAGTACCCCATTGACGGCATCGGACAGCTCGGCGACCGAGTAGGTGGGGTCGACGGCTTCGTCGAGACCGAGATCGAGGGCTGGCTGGCTCACGAGCAGAGTCTGCCCGCTCAGACGCCCACGCCGCGCACCACTGCGTAGTCGTCGGGCTCGTCGTCGGGGTCATCGTGGGGGAACCCATCGAGACCGACGAGCATCTGATCGGCAAGCGGGAGGCCCCTGGCACGCCGTACATCGTCGATGGCGGACACCTGGCGCTGGAGCTGCCGACGACGAGGACCAGCGAGTTCATCGAAGGATCGTGCGACGAGATCGAGTTGCCGCTTCACCTTGTCGACCGACTCGCTGTAGCGCGACCACTGCTGCTCGAACCGGCCGAGCAACACCAAGATCTCGTCGCCGGTCTGCTCGACCATGAAGTTGTCGAATGCCTGCCGAATGACCCCGAGGAACGCGAAGAGTGTGAGTGGCGAGCACACCACCACGCTCTGGCGCATCGCTTCGTCGAGCAACGTGGGATCGCTCTCGTGGATGAACGACGCGAGCGATTCGTTGGGCACGAACAACAGCACGTTGTCGATGGTGGGACGATCATCGGACCTGGCGTACTCGCGCCGCGCCAACTCACGAACACGGCAGCGCACGTCGCGCACGAACGCGGCCCGGTGCGCGGCACGTTCGGCATCGGTGGGGGCATCGAGGAACCGCAGATACGCGGCCATCGGGAACTTGACATCCATGAACAGCACATGACCGCGCGGCAGCAGGAACGTGAAGTCGGGGATGCCTTGCCCCTCGCCCTCGACTGCGGTGCGCTTGTGGTAGTTGATGCCCTCTTGAAAACCCGAGGCGCGCAGCACATCGTCAGCCATGCGCTCGCCCCACTGACCGCGCACGGTCGAACTGGCCAGCGCCTCGCGTAACCCATTGGCCGTAGCGGCCAACGATTGGGTGATCTCGCCATGCATGCGCAGCGAGCGATCGACCTGCCCGAAACGAACGGCTGTGGCATCGCCCAGGCGGTGCACGAGCGCCGAGAGATGCTGCAGGTCGGCGTGCACCATCGCATCGAGCGGCTCGACCGCTGGCGCGCCGAAACGACGGCTGGCCAGCGCCCACGACAGTGCAGCGGCGGCCGAAGCACACAGCAACACGACGACGACACCGACGACAACGATCAACGCAGGTTCCATGTCCTCATCGTCGTCGATGGGTGCGACACAGTTCTGTGACCAGCATGTCTGACCAGCATGACCGGGCAGCATGACCGGGCAGCATAAACGGCCGGCCGGGCAGGTGGCCGGTCGGCCTCAGGCGTTGGCGATCGACGTCTCGCCGGCGCGCACCTGTGCCGCGTAGAAGCCGTCGAGCGCCATCAAGTCGTCGTGGGTGCCCTGTTCGGCGATGCGCCCGTCGTCGAGCACGACAATGCGATCGGCGTCGCGGATGGTCGACAACCGGTGGGCGATCACCAGCGCGGTGCGCCCTTGCAGCGCTTCGTCGAACGCTGCCTGCACCTTGGCCTCGTTCTCGTTGTCGAGATGGCTGGTGGCCTCGTCGAGGATCATCACCGCCGGGTTCTTGAGCAGCAATCGGGCGATGGCGAGGCGTTGCTTCTCGCCACCACTGAGCCGATACCCGCGCTCGCCCACCACGGTGTCGTATCCGTCGGGCAGCATCGAGATGACGTCGTGGATGCGCGCGCCTCGGCAGGCGGCGTCGAGTTCGGCCAGCGTGGCATCGGGTTTGGCGTACAGCAGGTTCGCGCCGATCGAGTCGTGGAACAGGTGCGGATCTTGGCTCACCACACCGATGGCGGCGCGCAGTGTGGTCTGAGTGAGATCGCGTACATCGTGACCGTCGACCCGCACGGCTCCGCCCGTGACGTCGTACAAGCGCGGCAACAGGCTGGCCAGCGTGGACTTACCCGACCCGGATGAACCGACGAGTGCAACGGTCTCGCCCGGCTCGATCACCAGCGACACGCCAATGAGCACATCACGATCGGGGTCGGTGCCACCCAGCGCGTTGGGCGCCTCCAACGACGCCACGGTGACCGCAGCGGCGGGTGGATACCGAAACGTGACGTTGTCGAGTTCGATTCGGCCGACAGGATCGATCAGGTCGATCGCGCCAGGACGATCGGTGATGTTCTCGGGAGCGTCGAGCACTTCGAACACGCGATCGAAGCTCACCATCGCAGTCATGAGATCGACGCGAGCGTTGGTGAGCCCGGTGAGCGGTTGGTACACCCGGGTGACGAGGGCAGCAAGGGCCACGAGCGTGCCGGGCGAGATGCTGCCGTCGACCACCAGGTGGGCGCCGACGCCGTAGATGGCAGCCGCGCCGAGCGCACCCACCAGGCCCAGCGCGACGAAGAACACGCGGCCGTACATGGCCGCCTGGATGCCCGTGTCGCGTACTCGCTTGGCCCGTCCGGAGAACAGGGTGACCTCGTCGTCGGATCGTCCGAACAACTTCACCAGTTGCGCGCCGGCCACGTTGAACCGTTCGGCCATTTGCGAGTTCATTTCGGCGTTGGTGTTCATGTTGGCGCGCTGGATGACCTGCAGCCGCCGACCGACCCGCTTGGCCGGGATGATGAACACCGGCAGCACCACGAGCGCAAGCAACGTGAGTCGCCACTCGAGCGCAGCCATGGCCGCCAACGTCGTCACGAGCACCACGACGTTGCTCACCACGCTGCCCAGCGTGCTGGTGACCGCGGTCTGCGCGCCCACCACGTCGTTGTTGAGCCGACTGGTGAGTGCGCCGGTCTGTGTGCGAGTGAAGAACGCGACCGGCATTCGCTGCACTTTGGCGAACAGCGCCACGCGAAGATCGAAGATGAGCCCTTCGCCGATGCGGGCACTGCACCAGCGCTGCACGATCGCCAAGCCCGCGTCGGCCAGCGCGGCCGCCACCACCACGCCGGCCAGAATGGTGATGAGGGTGCGGTTGCGGTCGGGGATGGCCGAGTCGAGAATGGATCGGAACGCGAAAGGCGGCACCAGCGCAACCACCGCTGATACCACGATGGCAAGCAGGAAGACCACGATGATCGACCGGTATGGCTGCGCGAACTGCCATGCCCTGCGCAGGGCGCTGCGCTGCAGCTTGGCCCCCCTCACGGCTTCGGCGTCGCCCGGAAGCATGCTGTGAGGTCCCATGCGCATGCGATGCATGCTACGGAGCGGTGGCGTAACCTCCTGCGCGTGAAGCCCCGACTGTTCACGTCCTTGCTCACTGCAGCACTCGTGCTTGCCGCCTGCAGCAATGACGCTGCCCCCA
>JAYTNH010000211.1:0-3608 GCA_043748395.1 Ilumatobacteraceae bacterium
CGCACACTGCGTCCCGAGAAGGACGGCCTGTTCTGCGAGAAGATCTTCGGGCCAACCCGCGACTGGGAGTGCTACTGCGGCAAGTACAAGCGTGTGCGCTTCAAGGGCATCACCTGCGAGCGCTGTGGTGTCGAAGTCACCCGCTCGAAAGTGCGCCGCGAGCGCATGGGGCACATCGAGCTCAGCGCTCCTGTGGTGCACATTTGGTATCTGCGCGGCACGCGTAGCTGGTTGGCATACCTGTTGGCCGGCATCGAGCCGAAGGAAGAGCTCAAGGCCAAGCAGCTCGAGAAGGTCATCTACTTCGCTGCCAACCTGGTCACCTGGGTCGACGAAGACAAGCGCCACGAGAACCTGTCGAGCCTCGAGGCCGAGTACCTCGAAGAGCGCGACGCGATCGCCAAAGAGCTCGAGCTCGCCATCGATGGCCGCTACAAGGCACTCGAAGACGAAGCCACGCGCAGCGAAGCTGAAGGCGCCGATGCTCGCAAACTGAAGACTGCGGCCGAGAAGGAAGTTGCTGCAATTCGCGAACGCTACGAGATCGAGCTCGATCTCATCGCCCGTGCATGGGACGAGTTCCGCAAGCTGCACAGCCGCCTCATCATCGACGACGAACTGCTGTGGCGTGAGCTGCGCGACCGTTACGGCGATTACTTCGAAGGTGGCACCGGTGCCGATGCGATCAAGTCGCTCATCGACCGCATCGACTTCGCCGAAGAAGAGATCAAGCTTCGCGATGCCATCGACCACAACGCCAGCGGTCGCAAGCCGCTCAGCGCGCAGCGTCGTCAAAAGGCCATCAAGCGCCTCAAGATCGTCGCCTCGTTCAATCAGGTCGACGATCATGGTCGTCACCTCAACGACCCTAAGGCGATGATTCTCGATGTCGTGCCGGTCATCCCGCCCGAACTGCGCCCGATGGTGCAGCTCGATGGTGGCCGCTTTGCCACCAGCGATTTGAATGACCTGTACAGACGTGTGATCAACCGCAACAACCGACTCAAGCGTCTGCTCGACCTCGGGGCCCCCGAGATCATCGTCAACAACGAAAAGCGCATGCTGCAAGAGGCTGTCGACGCCTTGTTCGACAACGGTCGGCGTGGTCGTCCCGTCACTGGGCCCGGCAACCGTCCGCTCAAGTCGCTCAGCGACATGCTCAAGGGCAAGCAAGGTCGGTTCCGCCAGAACCTGCTCGGCAAGCGCGTCGACTACTCGGGCCGTTCGGTCATCGTGGCCGGCCCAACGCTGAAGCTGCACCAGTGTGGTCTGCCCAAGCTGATGGCGCTCGAACTGTTCAAGCCGTTCGTCATGAAGCGCTTGGTCGACCTCGAGTTGGCGCAGAACATCAAGAGCGCGAAGCGCATGGTCGAGCGTCGTAAGTCGCCGGTGTGGGACGTCCTCGAAGACGTCATCAAAGAGCACCCCGTGCTGCTCAACCGTGCCCCAACCCTGCACCGCCTCGGCATCCAGGCCTTCGAGCCAGTGCTCGTCGAGGGCAAGGCACTGCAAATCCACCCGCTGGTGTGCACCGCCTTCAACGCCGACTTCGACGGTGACCAGATGGCCATTCACGTACCGCTCAGCGCCGAGGCTCAGGCGGAAGCGCGGGTGCTCATGCTCAGCGCCAACAACATCTTGTCGCCGGCATCGGGTCGCCCCATCGTGACGCCCAGCCAAGACCTCATCATCGGCGGCTACTACCTCAGCGAGCACGTCGCTGGCGTCGCTGGCGAAGGCCGTGTGTTCCGTCGCCTGTGGGAGGTGCTGCGCGCGCTCGACGAGCGTTCGCTCGATCTGCACGCCATGATCACGCTGCGCCGTCCCGCCATCGACGATCGTCCGGCCGAAACGTTCGAAACCACCGCTGGTCGGTTGTTGTTCGAAGAGGCGTTGCCCGCCGACTACACCATGCGGTTCGGACACGTCAACGACATCATCAAGAAGAAGGAAATGGGCGTCATCGTCGAGCGCCTCAGCGACAACTACGACAAGTCGGCTGTCGCCAACGCGCTCGATGCGATCAAGAACGTCTGCTACCGCTACGCGGCGCAGAGCGGTCTTACCGTGTCGATCGACGACGTCAAGACGCCGAAGTCGAAGCGCGAGATCCTCGACAAGCACGAGGCGCAGGCCGACAAGGTCGAGAGCCAGTTCCGCCGCGGCATCATCACCGACGGCGAACGCCGCCAGCAAGAGGTGCGCATCTGGACCGATGCCACCGCCGAAGTGCAGGCAGCGATGGAGCTCGAGTTCAAGGCCGAGCGGTTCAACCCGATCGACATGATGGTGGGCTCAGGCGCACGCGGCAACATGACGCAGATGCGTCAGATCGCCGGCATGCGCGGCCTCGTGGCCAACCCTCGTGGTGACATGATCCCGCGGCCCATCAAGAAGAACTTCCGTGAGGGCCTCGAGACCCTCGAGTACTTCATCGCCACGCCTGGCGCCCGTAAGGGTCTGGTCGACACCGCGCTGCGTACTGCCGACTCGGGCTACCTCACGCGTCGCCTCGTCGACGTCGCCCAAGAGCTGATCATTCGCGAAGTCGACTGCGGTACCAACCTCGGTCTGTGGATCGAGCACGTCGGCCCCGACACGGCGAACCGCCGGAGCCACCTCGAGACCAAGATGTTCGGTCGTGCGTTGTCGCAGGCGGTCACCCTCAGCGATGGCACCGTGTACGAGCGCAACGTGCTCATCGGCGACGACGAGATGGCAGCGCTTCGCGACGATCCCAAGATCGATCGTGTCCGCGTGCGTTCGGTGCTCACCTGCGATGCCGAGATCGGTATCTGCGCACTGTGCTATGGCCGCTCGCTTGCCACCGGCAAGTCGATCGAGCTCGGCGAGGCAGTCGGCGTCATTGCCGCACAGTCCATCGGCGAGCCCGGCACGCAGCTCACCATGCGTACGTTCCACACCGGCGGCGTTGCCGGTAAGGACATCGCCGGTGGTCTGCCCCGCGTGGTCGAGTTGTTCGAGGCACGTACGCCCCGTGGTTCCGCGCGTTTGGCCAAGGCCGGCGGCGTGGTGCGCATCAGCGAAGACGAAGGCAAGGGCATCCCTGTCACCGTCATCGACGATCAGGGCGAAGAGCACGCGATCATCCTTCCCACCGGCAGCCGCCCCATCGTCACCGATGGCCAAGACGTCAAGGCCGGCGACCCCATCACCGACGGGCCGTTCGACCCGAAGGAGATCATGGAGATCAAGGGCATCCGCGAGACGCAGGTGTACCTGGTCGAAGAGGTCCAGCGGGTCTACCGCGACCAGGGCGTGAGCATCAGCGACAAGCACATCGAGCTGATCGTGCGTCAGATGACGCGTCGTATCGGCGTGCAAGAACCCGGCGACGCCGGCTTCCTTCCCGGTGAGCGTGCCGACGCCAAGGTGTTCCGCGACACCAACAAGCGCATGGTCGAAGAGGGCAAGAAGCCTGCCGAGGGTCGTCCCGAGCTGATGGGCATCACCAAGGCATCGCTGGCAACCGAGAGCTGGCTCTCGGCAGCGAGCTTCCAGGAGACCACTCGGGTGCTCACCGAGGCCGCCATCGACGGCAAGGGCGACAGCCTGCTCGGCCTGAAGGAGAACATCATCATCGGCAA
>JAYTNH010000212.1:0-1956 GCA_043748395.1 Ilumatobacteraceae bacterium
CCCAGCGAGGACGACAACGGCTTCGTGTGGGGACGCGGCAGCGACAACGTCGCGGTGTTCCACGACGTGAGTCACGACGAGGAAGCAGCACGCCTACGCGCGTGCCAGCAATGGCAGCAGATCAAGTTCGACGCGGGTTACGCGATGATCAACTGGCCGCCCGAGCTCGGCGGACGCGGGCTGCCCAACTCATACCTGCGCGCGTACAACACCGAGGAGTCGCGCTTCGTAGTGCCGTCGGCGGGCGAACTGCCGCCCACGTCAATGGGGCTCATCGCATCCACCATCGGCGTGTACGGCACCGACGAGCAGAAGCAGCGCTGGATCGCGCCGCTCATGCGGCAAGACATCTACGGCTGCCAGTTGTTCAGCGAACCATCGGCCGGAAGCGACCTCGCTTCGGTCACCACCAAGGCCGTTCGCGACGGTGACGAATGGGTGCTCAACGGCCAGAAGGTGTGGACGTCCGGCGCCATGTTCGCGCAGTGGGGTATGGCCATCACCCGCCACGACTTCGACGTGCCCAAGCACAAGGGCCTCACGGCATTCATGGTGCCATTCGGCGCCGACGGAGTCGAGATTCGGCCCATCCGTCAGATGAGCGGCGGCGCCAGCTTCAACGAGGTGTTCCTCACCGACGTTCGCTTGCCCGATTCACTGCGACTCGGTCCTGTCGGAGAAGGGTGGCGCGTCGCGCTCACCTGCCTCGGCTTCGAACGCGACCATTCAGGTGGTGGTGGCGGCGGCGGCGCTGCAGGCGGCTACCGCCAGGTTGCCGCGGCGGCACACCACTTCGGCCTCAGCGACGACCCTCGCGTGCGCCAGACGCTGGCCGACCTCTACATCAACCAGAAGGTCGCGCAGTTCACCAACCGCCGCGCCGCGTCGGCGATCAAGGCTGGGCAGACCCCGGGCCCCGAGGCGTCGTTGGGCAAGCTGATGTGGACAGCCAACATGACGCGCACCAGCGATGCCATCGCGTCAATCCTCGGCGCCCGTCTGGTGGCCGACACCGGCGAGTGGGGCACGTACGCGTGGCGCGAGCACCTGCTCGGTGCCGTGGGCTACCGCATCGCCGGCGGCAGCGACGAGATTCAGCGCAACATCATCGGCGAGCGTGTCTTGGGCCTCGCCGCCGAACCGCGTGTCGACAAAGACGTTGCGTTCAGCGTTGCTCAGCGTGCAGCCCGAGGCTGACTCGGGCTACCGAGCGTCGGCGCAGGCAGCGGCGGCTTCGGTGAGGCGCTGTGCACGCAGGTCGCCGGCAATGTTCTGAGCCATCTGGTTCATCACGTACCCGAACCCGAGCTGACGCTCTGGCTGCGCGAACGCCACAGAACCACCCGCACCTGGGTGCCCATACGAGCCGGGTCCGGCGTACGGTGTGAACTGCCCGCAGGTCATGTAACCCATACCGAAGGTAGTTGGCATGAGCAGGCACGCATCGGGCTCGCCCTCGGGGGTCACGGTGGTGCGCGCCACGTCGCGCACGTTGTCAGTGATGAGTTGTACGCCATCGACAGACCCGAACGTGGCCGCGTACATTCTGGCCAGCGAACGGGCGTTAGTGATGCCGTTGGCAGCAGGGATCTCGGCGGCGTGCACATCGCGTCGGTTGAACATGCCCTCGCCGGCGAACGCACCGTTGAGCATGAGTGCACGGCCACCATTGCTGTTCGGACCCATGAACATCTCGAGCATTGCCTTCAGGGCAGGGTCATCGCTCTCGGTCGCGATGGGTGTGCCCACCAGCGGCGCAACTCGCGACTCGAGTGCATCGGGCAACCCAATCCACAAATCGAGTCCCAATGGCTTCACGATCTCTTCCTGAACGAACTGCCCGATGCCGCGATGTTGAGGATCGACACGCCGAACGAGTTCGCCTGCCAGCCAGCCATAGGTCAAGGCGTGGTAACCGTGCGTCGTGCCGATCGGCCACTCGGGCTTGGTGTCGGC
>JAYTNH010000213.1:0-8833 GCA_043748395.1 Ilumatobacteraceae bacterium
CACTTCAACCGGAAAGAGTCATTCATGACCGTCACAGCAGGCACCCCCATCGAACTCGTCGAGGGCGTATACGCAACTCTCGCCGCCGCCGCCGCCGCCGGCCGCTCACGGCTCGGGCGGCCACTCACTCTGACCGAGAAGATCCTGCTCAACCACATGGTGGTGGCCGATGAGCAGATCGAGCGTGGTGGCACGTACAACGACTTCGCTCCCGACCGTGTGGCCATGCAAGACGCCACCGCACAGATGGCGCTGCTGCAGTTCATGACCGCAGGGCTCTCGACCACTGCCGTGCCCAGTACCGTTCATTGCGATCACCTCATCATGGCCAAGGTCGGTGCCCGCATCGACCTCGGGGTTGCCGTCGACACCAACAAGGAGGTCTACGACTTCCTGCGATCGGTCAGTGCCAAGTACGGCGTTGGCTTTTGGGGCCCCGGTAGCGGCATCATCCACCAGGTCGTGCTCGAGAACTACGCGTTCCCCGGCGGCATGATGATCGGCACCGACAGTCACACACCCAATGCCGGCGGTTTGGGCATGGTGGCCATCGGTGTTGGTGGCGCCGACGCGGTCGATGTGATGACCGGCTTCCCGTTCAATGTGAAGTGGCCCAAGGTCATCGGCGTCAAGCTCACCGGAACCCTCAGTGGGTGGAGCAGCCCGAAGGACGTCATCCTCGAAGTTGCCCGTGTGCTCACCGTCGAGGGCGGCACCGGCGCCATCGTCGAGTACTTCGGCGACGGCGCCGACAGCATCTCGGCCACCGGCAAGGCGACCATCTGCAACATGGGCGCCGAGATCGGTGCCACGTGCAGCGTGTTCGGCTACGACCACAACATGTCGATGTACCTCAAGGCCACCGGCCGCGAGGCCATCGCATCGGCAGCCGACAAGGTCGCCGCCGATCTGCGGCCCGACGACGGCGCCCTGTACGACCAGCTCGTCGAGATCGACCTCGATCAGCTCAAGCCACTCATCAACGGACCCCACTCCCCCGACCGCGCCAACCGCGTCGGCGCCGCAGTCGGCGCCGAGGCCCGCGCCAACGGCTGGCCGCTCGACATCTCGGCGGCGCTGGTCGGCAGTTGCACCAACAGCTCGTACGAAGACATCACCCGCGCTGCGTCCATCGCCCGGCAAGCCGCGGCGCACGGCCTGCGCGCCAAGACCGAGCTGCTCATCACTCCCGGCTCCGAGCAAACCCGCGCCACCATCGAGCGCGACGGCCTCATTGCCGACCTCGAAGCAATCGGTGCCACAGTGTTGGCCAATGCCTGCGGCCCGTGCATCGGCCAGTGGGATCGTCCTGCCAGCGTTACGGGCGAGGCGAACACCATCGTCAACTCGTTCAATCGCAACTTTCCCAAGCGCAACGACGGCTCGGCCAACACCTTGTCGTTCGTCACATCGCCCGACACTGTGATTGCGCTCGCCCTGGCCGGCCGACTCGACTTCGACCCCACCACCGACACGCTCACCGCACCCGACGGCACCGAGGTGCTGCTCGATCCGCCAGTGGGTGAAGTGCTCCCTGACCGCGGCTACGACCCGGGCCGCGACACGTTCACCGCCCCACCGGCCGATGGATCGGGCATCTCGGTCGAGGTGTCACCCACCAGCGATCGCCTGCAGCTCCTGGCGCCCTTCGTGGCGTGGGACGGCAACGACTACCTCGGCCTACCGGTGCTCATGAAGGCCAAGGGCAAGTGCACCACCGACCACATCTCGGCCGCTGGCAAGTGGCTCACCTATCGGGGGCACCTCGAGAACATCTCGGGCAACCTGTTCCTCGGCGCGGTCAATGCGTTCACCGACGCTGTTGGCGAGGCCACCGACTTCCGCGACGGCAGCGTCGACACCTACCCCAACCTTGCCAAGAAGTACGGCGAGGCGGGCATTCAGTGGACCGCCATCGGCGATCGCAACTACGGCGAAGGCTCGTCACGCGAACACGCGGCGATGGAGCCCCGCTTCCGCGGTGGCGTGGTGATCTTTGCCCGCAGCTTCGCCCGCATCCACGAGACGAACCTCAAGAAGCAGGGGCTGGTGCCGCTCACGTTCGCCGATCCGGCCACCTACGACCTCATCGGCGAGAGCGACCGCATCAACGTGGTTGGCCTGCCCCCGGTTCCCGGCCAGAACGTGCGCTGCCAGATCGTGAAACCCGACGGCACATTGGTCGACTTCGAGGGCGTGCACACCTTCAGTGACGAACAGGTCGAGTGGTTCTTGGCCGGCTCGGCGCTCAACGTGGTGCGCCGCAAGGTCGCCGAGGGCGCCGGGTCGTGACAATCCTCGAACTGCGCGCTGGCCTACGCGGCACCGGAGCAGTTCGGGGATTCACCGATCAGGTGGTCGAGGACGGCGTCGTTGCAGCGGTGCTCGACGATGCCCGATTCGCCCCGAGCGGTGGCAACAAGCAGCCGTGGCGGGTTGCCGTGGTGAAAGACGCCGCCATCCGCCGATCGATGGCCCATCTCATGCGCCCGATCTGGCACGAGTACATGGGTGCCAATGCCATCGGCAAGCGAGCGTTCGCGTTCGGCAGATCCATCGATGCCCCGCCGGTCGAGGTACCCAACGCCTTGATCGACGAGATCGCGAACGTGCCCGTCGTGTTGGCGGTAGCCGCCGATCTCCGTGAGATCGCGATCATGGATGGCAACGTCACTGATCGTCCCCCGGTGGTGGGCGGCGCGAGCATCTACCCGTTCTGCTGGAGCATCCTGCTCGCGGCCCGAGCTCATGGCCTGGGCGGAGTGATGACCACGTTCCTATCGAGGGCCGAAGTTGAGGCGCGCCCCGTGCTCGGGCTGCCTGCCGATCACGCTCTCGTTGCCACCATCTTCTTGGGCTACGCCACGCACCAGAACACCAAGCTGCGCCGCAAGCCGGTCAGCGCGTTCACGAATGTCGACAGGTTCGATGGTCCGACCTTCGCAGGAGACCCGGCCGATGTCTGAGCGAAACCACCCCGACCTCACCCCCGACGAGCGCACCGCACTGCTCCAGTTCTTGCAGTACTACCGCGACACGCTTGCGGTGAAGGTCGACGGCCTCACCGACGCGCAGGCCGCCAACCCAGCGTGCCCGCCGAGCATCCTCACCCTCACCGGTCTGGTACGACACATGGCCGAGGTCGAGCGGCACTGGTTCCGGCGCAGCTTGCGCGCGGAGTACGCACCGCCCATCTTCTACAGCGAGGCGCGACCCGACGGCGACCTCGACCTCGTCGACCCCACCACCTCGCTCGCCGACTCGATCGACGCGTGGCAGTCCGAGATTGTCGCGGCCGATGCGATCCTGGCAAACGCCCCCGACCTCGACGAGCTCGCGACCATCGATCGCCACGGCCGTCGACCCAACTTACGCTGGATCCTGGTGCACATGATCGAGGAGTACGCGCGCCACGCCGGGCACGCCGACCTGCTTCGCGAGCGGATCGACGGCGCCACAGGCGACTGAGCCTCACACCCTCCACTCACACCCTCCACTCAGACCCTCCGCTCAGACCCTCCGCTCAGACCCTCCGCTCAGACCGCGGCCGCTCAGACCGCGGCGAGGCGTTCCTCGGCGCGGGCGGTCATTCGACGCGCCACCTTGCCGATGCGCTTGATGCGGTCGAGCAGTCGGTCGCGAGCGCGCTCGGCCTCGTCGGTGAGACCCTGCAGCGACTCGACCTTCCACCACTTGAGCACCACCGGCTCGAGAATTTGGTCGTGGTGCTGCTGCAGGTTGTAGAGCCCACCGCGTGCAATCGCTTCGGCGTGCTCTTTGAAGTCGGGTATGCCGATACCAGGCATCTCGAACTCGCGAACCTGGCGCTCGATGGCAGGCAGCACCGCCGATGGATCGATCTCGAGCGCGGCAGAGGTGAGGTCGCGGTAGAACAGGTAATGGAAGTTCTCGTCGGCCGCCACGCGACTGATGACGTCGTATCCGGCCTGTGCAACCGGATGATCGCCGAGGTGTTCTTTCAACGCCTTGCCCGTGTTGCGATGGGCGATACGGGTGGCGAGCTCCTGCAGGGCGACGTACACGAAACCGTCGATAGCGCTCGCCGGCTCGGGCACCTGCCCCCCCGACATCTGCGCCATGCGTGCGTCCTCGAGGGCCCGCGGATCGAGAGCACGAGTGACGGTCATGAAGTCGCGCAGCGCAATCGAGTGACGTGCTTCCTCTGCAGTCCAACGATGCGACCACTCGCGCCAGATGCCGACCTTGCCGAACATGCGGTCGATGGTGTGGAAGTAGTAGGGCAGGTTGTCTTCGGTGAGCAGGTTGACGAACAACGCGCTGCGCACAGCATCGGGAACCGGCACCTCAGAGGCGTCCCAATCGATGCCTTCTTCGAAGTCGCGCCCGAGCCCCCAGGGCACGAACTCGTGTGGATACCACGGTTTGCAGGTGTCGTAGTGGCGAGCGGTGAGTTGCTCGGCAACCGGAGTGAGCTCACTCAACAAGGCGGTGGCATCCATGAACGCCAGTCTACCTACTGGTCGGTAGGCTGTGTGGCATCGGGCCTCGACGTAGTCTGCGCAGATGCGTCTTGGCCTCCTGATCTTTCCCACCGACAAGGGCATCCAGCCCATCGAATTGGCCCGTGAGGCCGAGGCTCGCGGCTTCGATTCGTTGTGGTTTCCCGAACACTCACACATCCCGGTGAGCCGCAGGACGCCCTGGGGCGGTATGGAGAATGCGCCCCCGCTGCCCGAGGAGTACTGGCGCACCCACGACCAGTTCATTGCACTGACCGCAGCAGCCGCTGTCACCACCACACTGAGGCTCGGCACCGGCATCACGTTGGTGGCCCAGCGCGACCCCATCTGGCTGGCGAAAGAAGTCGCTTCGCTCGACACCATTTCGAATGGCCGGTTCATCTTCGGTATCGGCTACGGCTGGAACCACGAAGAGATGGAGGCCCACGGCGCCGATCCCGCCACGCGCCGCAAACTCGTCCGCGAAAAGATCCTCGCCTGCAAACAACTGTGGTCGCAGGACGAGGGCGAGTACCACGGCGAGATGGTCGATTTCGGACCCTCGTGGTCGTGGCCCAAGCCGGTTCAACGACCGAATCCACCCATCATCATCGGTGCCGCGCCAACCGCCCTGACGTTCCGCCACATCATCGAGTACGCCGACGGCTGGATGCCCATCGAGAGCCGATTTCCCGTCGAGGGCAAGTGGACCGAGTTGCAGCAGGCCGCCACCGACGCCGGCCGCGACCCAGCCACCCTGCAGCTCGGCATCTTTGGCGCGCGCCCCAAACCCGACCACCTCGCGCACCTACGCGACATCGGTGCCGGATTCGTCACGCTCGGGCTCCCACCACTCGATCGTGATGCCGCACTCGAGGCGCTCGACCGCTATGCCCCGCTGGTGGCCGAGTTCAACGGCTGAGCGCCGTCGTTCGGCCCCACAGGTAGCCTGCCCCAGATGAAGGCCATACGTCGTCGGCTGACCACCTTCACAGGTCTTGGCGTGGCCGCTGTTGTGTTGCTGGTGTTGCTGCCGCTGTGGCTGCCAGCGGCCGTCATTGCCGATGTCGTGCGACTGCGTTGGCGTTTGCCGCTCGCGCGGTTGTTGTTATTCGCGCTCGGCTGGGCGTGGCTCGAGTCGGCCGGTGTCGCCGTTGCAGCTGCGTTGTGGGTGAGCGGCCAGCGCCGGAACCGCGGTCGCCACTATCGGTTGCAGCGATGGTGGGCTGCCCAGCTCATGCGGTGGCTGCAGTTCACCACTGGCATGAGCGTTCGGACCGAAGGCGTCGAAGCACTCCATCCCGGCCCCACCATGTTGTTGTGCCGACACGCGAGTCTTGCCGATTCGCTGCTGAGCGCGTGGGTGATCACCACCCTGGCCGACATGCATCCGCGGTATGTCCTCAAACGCGAGCTGCTTGCCGATCCGTGTCTCGATCTCGTCGGCAACCGCCTCCCCAATCACTTCCTCGATCGCGGCGCGAGCGACTCCGCCCCCGAGCTCGCAGCGCTGGCGAAGCTCTCGGCCCAAATGGGCACGCGCGACGTCGCGGTGATCTTTCCCGAGGGCACCCGCACATCGGCCCCCAAGCGTCGCCGCGCCCTCGAACGAATCAGTGAGCGCGACCCCGCTCGCGCCGAACGACTCGAAGCGCTGCAACACCTCATGCCGCCACGCGCCGCTGGCACGTCGGCGCTGTTGAGTGGGTGCCCCGAGGCCGACGTGGTCGTTGGCTGGCACGTGGGATTCGATGGCCTCGACACGTTCGGGGGAATCCTTCGTCACCTGAGTTCCAAGCCTGCCCCCGTTCGCTTCGTCGTCCACCGCATCGATCGCGCCCAGGTACCGAGCGGTGACGGGTTCGTCGACTGGCTCGACCAGACGTGGCTCGAAGCAGACCGGGCCGTTCACCAGCTGATGACTTCGCCAACCCAACAAGGAGCCCCATGAGTCCCACGTCAACTGCGCTCACCACAGCAGCCCTTGCGATCGCCATTCTGATGATCGCCACCTGGGGTGTGAGCCTGGTAGTGAAGAACGCGTCGATCGTCGACATCGTGTGGGGTCTGGGCTTCGTCGTCGTGGCCTGGTCGGTGCGACTCCGCGTCGATGGCCTCGAAGCTCGCCAATGGCTCCTCGTTGCCATGACCACCGTGTGGGGCCTGCGGCTGGGCATCTACCTCTTCTGGCGAAACCACGGCAAAGGCGAGGACTTCCGCTATCGGGCTATGCGCAAGCATTGGGGACCGCGCTTCAACATCATCAGCCTCGCGACGGTCTTTTGTCTCCAAGGCGCGCTGATGTTCGTGGTCTCGCTGCCGGTGCAGCTTGGCCAAGTACGCCCGACACCGGCGGTCGGCGTTCTCGCCTACATCGGTGTTGCGCTGTGGCTCGTGGGCCTGTTCTTCGAGGTGGTCGGCGACGCGCAGCTGGCCCGGTTCAAGGCCGACCCAGCGAACGCCGGCGTGGTGATGGGTCGAGGTTTGTGGAAGTACACCCGTCACCCCAACTACTTCGGTGATGCCTGCGTGTGGTGGGGCATTGCACTGGTCGCTGCCGAGACGACCGTCGGTCGGTGGGGTCTGATCGGCGCGGTTGCCATGACGGTGCTGCTACGACGCGTCTCCGGTGTCACGCTGCTCGAGAAGTCGCTCGTGAAGCGCAGAACCGGTTACGTCGAGTACGTCGCCCGTACGTCGGCGTTCATCCCCCGGCCCCCCAAGCGCCTCTGATACGACCCGCTGGTCGCACCCGGTCAGTCGGTGCCGGGGCGACGACGACCCTCGTGTTCGAGGTCGCCCTTGTAGCCGGCAGGAAGCGCCAGGGCAATCTCTTCGGCCGTGGGATCGTGGGCGACTCGACTCTCGGGCGGCAACAGATCCATCAGCGCCTTCATGATCTTCTTCGTATCGGCATCGGAGCTCTTGTAACCGAGCTTCACCGCAGGACCGACGCGAATGGTGATGGTCGGCGGACTCACCACGTTGAGGACGTTGGGCATGCGCGCCGATCGTGGCCACACCTTCTCGGTGCCCCACAGCGCGATCGGGATGACCGGGGCCTTGCTCATCGCGGCAAGGCGCGCCGCGCCCCACCGACCGACGAGCTTGGGTGAATAGAACGCCTTACCGCGAGGGATGGTTCCCTGCGGCATGATCGCCACGAGATCGCCGGCGGCCAACGCGTCGGCTGCAGCCTGCAGCGGACCATCGCTACCTGTGCCGCGGTCGACGCGGATGCCGCCCATTGCTGATGCGAGTTGACCGACGATCGGGGCGTCGAACACTTCCTTCTTGCCGAGGAAGCGAACCGTGCGCTCGGTGCGAGCGATGGTGACTGCCATCGCCGCCGAGTCGAAGTAGCTGCGATGGTTGCCCACCAGGATGGCCGACCCATCGAGTGGAATGTGCTCGGTGCCTTCGATGTCGAACTTCGCGTACGGGAAGAACAACGGATGCGTGAACGACAGCGCCAGCTTCTGGATGTCCAGGTTGATCACGGGAATCTTGGCCATGTCGTGGATGTCCCCCTTGCTGTTCGGGCTGTCGTGAGCACTCTTCGAAAGATCGAGCGTTGGCCACCGCCGAGCTGCAGCCATGAGCACCATGCGCGGGTCGGGGTTGACCACGAACGGGTGACCGACAGCCGCCAACAGCGGCGTGTCGTACACACTGTCGCTGTACGCGTAGCTGTGGGCCAGGTCGTAACCGTGCTCTTCGGCCCAAGCGCGTACGGCGGCGAGCTTGCCGGCACTCCACACGAACGGACCCACCAGACTGCCGTCGTAGGTGCCGTCGGAGTTGACGCCGTAGCGGGTGGCGACCACACCGTCGAGACCGAGCAGATCGGCAAGCGGCTTCACCATGTCGTAGGGACTGGTGGTGGCCAGCACCACCGGGCGGCCAGCGGCGCGATGCTCGGCGAACAGCGGCGCGGCGAGCGGCTGCACCAGTGCGCGCAACTGCTCTGCGGCGCCTGCGGCCGCCTTTTGCATGGTCGCTTGCGACTTGCCCTTGGCGAACGTGGCACCCTGGCGGGCCAGCGCCATCGACGGCAGGTTCTCGCCGAGGGTGTTGAACAGTTTGAAAATCAACTTCTCGCCGGGGATCGAGCGACTCACCAGCCCAGCAGTTCGCATGGCGGCAGCGAAAACCTCACCTGAAGCCCCAGCCAGCAACGTGCGGTCGAGGTCGAAAAAGGCTGCGCCTCGTTGAGGGTCAGTCGGGGAGTTCATCGACGCACACTGTACGGCAACGCGGCAGGAACGGGAAAGGCCCCGTTCTGGGGGGAACGGGGCCTCTCAACCTTGAACCTGTGGCTTGGGGAAACCACATTGGTTCTTGTCGAGCGG
>JAYTNH010000214.1:0-1570 GCA_043748395.1 Ilumatobacteraceae bacterium
GAGCCCCAGGCGTCGGGGTGCAGATAGAACCCAAAGACCTCACCGCGAGACGTGGCCTCATCATCGAGACGATCATCGCGACGCTCGGGCCCCGCGTGCCCGAACCCGACAACTCGTCCGTCGACGACCGCCACGTACATCTCGCTACCGGGACTCGGCCACGTCCACAGGCGCCATCGGTCGAGCCGCACCTGAGCGAACTCGTCGGACTGCAAGAATTCGGGCGGCAACAGATCGCGATATCCGACCCGCCAACCTTCGATGTGTGCCGCTGCGATTTGATCGGCATCGTCGCGAAGCGCGACGCGGATCTCGATCATGCCACCGTTGGCCGAGTCTCAGACGGCGAGTAGGTCGCGTGCACCGGTGTCGCTGCTGGGGTGGCGCAGCTTGCTCATTGCGCGGGCCTCGATCTGGCGGATGCGCTCGCGGGTGAGGTTGAAGTGCTCACCCACCTCTTCGAGTGTGCGTGGCTCACCACGATCGAGACCGAAGCGAAGCTTGAGGATCTCACGTTCGCGTTCGTCGAGCGGTGCGAGCAGTCGCGCGATCTCGTCGGGCAGCAGCGCAGTGGCGGCAACCTCGAATGGTGATTCGGCCGAGCGGTCTTCGACGACGTCGCCGAGTTCGGCATCGCCGTCTTCGCGGAGCGGCTCGCTGAGTGACAGCGGCTCGGCAGCGAAGCGCAATGCCTCGGTGACCTTGTCTTCTGGCATCTCGACTTCTTTGGCCAACTCGGACAAGGTGGCAGGGCGGCCGAGCTTGAGCTCGAGGCGGCTGCGGGCCTTTTGCAGACGGGCCAACGTGTCGCCGGCATGCACGGGCAGGCGGATGGTGCGGCCCGTGTTGGCAATGCCGCGGGTGATGGCCTGACGGATCCACCACGTGGCGTACGTGGAGAACTTGAAACCCTTGCGCCAGTCGAACTTCTCGACGGCATGCATGAGCCCGAGGTTGCCCTCTTGGATGAGATCGAGCAACGGAAGGCCCGATGCTTGGTACTTCTTGGCGATCGACACCACGAGGCGCAGGTTGCTCTGCACGAAGGCGCGCTCGGCGTCTTCGCCCTCGCGCGCCAAACGACGCAGGTCGCGCTTCTTCGCAGCCGTCAGTTCCTTGCCCGCCGAGTCGAGACCATCGGCGGCGATCTTGCCAGCCTCGATCTGCTTGGCGAGCCTGACCTCGTCGTCCTTGGTCAGCAGCATGTACTGACCGATGTCGCTGAGGTACAGGCGAACCAGGTCTTCCTCGTCGCGCTCGATGCGATCTTTCGCCACGGGTGCTCCTCAGGGCCGACTTACGGACAACAAACTGGACAACCACACCGTACGAATGAACGTGCGGCGACTGCGTCACGATACCGACGAGGTCGAGCCCATCACACAGGCAGTGACGATTCATGTGAGGCATCGCCGATAGCGATACTGCGAGTGCAGCTATCGTTTCTCGACATGACCCCGCCGAATCCCGAGATCGAACTCGCCATCGTCACCATGCGTTTCGACGCCGGCGACGCGGCTGGCCTTCTGGCGGTGTTGTCGAAGTACGTGGTGCTCACGCGTATGCAACC
>JAYTNH010000215.1:0-3948 GCA_043748395.1 Ilumatobacteraceae bacterium
TTCGTGGCCGTCGCCACCACGATGGTTCCGCCCGAAAGAATCGCCGGCACCAGGTACCCGATCGTCTTGCCGGTTCCCGTACCTGCCGCCACCACGAGGTGCCGTCCCGTGTGGATCGCAGATCGAATGGCCTCGGCCATCTGACGCTGTCCCGGCCGATCTTCAGCGGCCGGGAGCGCCGCGACCACATGCGCCAGTGCCGGCTCGAGCCGGCTACTCACGACCACTGGGGGGTCGCGCGCCCACCTTCGACAACGCCGCGTCGAGTTCGTCGGCATCGAAGTCGGGCCACGTGCGCTCGGTGAAGTACACCTCGGTACCGGCGCTTTGCCACAACATGAAGTTCGAGATGCGGTACTCGCCCGACGTGCGAACCAGAACGTCGACCGGTGGCAGATCGTCGAGGTAGAGATGCGCGGCGAGCGCCGCCTCAGTGATCGGCTGCGCAGAAGCGTCGGCGGTTGCGCGCGCCGCGTCGACGAGTTCGGAGCGGCTGCCGTAATCGAATGCGACGGTGAGCACCATGCCGGTGTTGGCTGCAGTGTCGGCGACGGCCTTGCGGATGGCGCGTTGCACGTACCGAGGGGTACGTGCGTCGGGGCTGTCGAAGGGCCGGCCCATCCAGCGCACTTGCACGTTCAGCTCGTTGAGCTCTTGCACCCTGCCGAACAAGCGCCGATGAAGACCGAGAATGTGGCGTACTTCGTTGCGTGGGCGAACCCAGTTCTCGGTCGAGAACCCGAACACCGTGAGCCAGCCCACGTTGCGGGTGACCGCCACCCGCACGAGTCGAGCAAGGTTCTCTTCGCCCTCCGTGTGGCCGGTGGTACGGGGCAGGTCGCGGCGCTTCGCCCAGCGACCGTTGCCGTCCATGATGCAGGCGACGTGAACGGGTCGCCTGATGGCAGGGGCGGTAGAGGAGGCAGGGTGGGGGTGCGACACGGCACTGCCACTGTACTGGCCGACATGGATGCCGCCGGGTGACTCTGTAGGCAACGCACTGCTCGGTGCGCAACGGCGTGCCGCAGGTTGCCCGGCGTGGTTCAATGCACGCGTGACTCGCAGTTCGCCAGACCAAGGCAGTGCCCCCTTGCGCCACGTGGTGGTGGTGGCCGGGCGCCCAGCCGAATGGGTGGCGTTCAGCGATCTGCAATGGTCGGAGCGACTCGCCGAGCTCGGTAAGGTCGCTGATCACGCAGGCGTTGGTTGGCTTGGCGTTCGGCCGTTCGGCCCCGACACTGGCCCCGACACTGGCGGTCTGGCTCGCCCATGTGGTCGGTCGGTCACCGTGGGCCAGTGCCTTGTCACCACCGACACCGAAGTCGACGGACGACACAGGTTGCTGGCGGCCGTTCAATCGTTGCGTGAACACCACATACCCATCACCGACGTGGCAATCGGCAGCGCGATCAATGCCCCAGCACACTCCGATCCCGACCTCGTGGTGGTGTTCGCGGGTGGGCATGCTCTGCCGCCCTCGCTCGTGTGGGAACTCGCCTATGCCGAGCTCGTGTTCATCGATGCAACGTGGCACGACCTCGGCGCAGCGCATTTGGCCGAAGCCATCGCAACGTACTCGCATCGGCATCGCCGCTTCGGTGGCCTCGACTGATGCCCAACCCGCTGTATCGCGACACGGCAGTTGTGCTGCGTACCTACAAGTTGGGGGAGGCCGACAGAATCGTCGTGTTGCTCACCGAACACCACGGCAAGGTTCGTGCGGTGGCGAAGGGGGTACGCAAGACCACCTCGAAGTTCGGTGGGCGGCTCGAACCGATGAGCCACATCCGCGTGCAGCTGTATCGGGGACGCGACCTCGACATCGTGAGCCAGGCCGAGTCGGTCGAGACGATTGCACCGCTGGTGATCGATCTCGACCACCTCACCAGCGGCATCGCGATCCTCGAAGCCGTCGATCAGCTGGCGCTCGAACGCGAGCCGGCACCGCAGCTCTATCGCATGTTGGTCGGCGCGCTCCGCACGGTGGGCGAGCGTTCAGGGCCACTCGTGGTGTCGGCGTTCCTCTGGAAGTTGTTGGCAGCCGAAGGCGTGCGGCCCGAGCTCGACGTTTGCGTGCGCTGTGGCGAGCCAGAGCCATTCGTCGCGTTCGACATGGGCGAGGGTGGGGTGCTGTGCCGCGCATGTCGTAGCGGTTCGCCGCTGGGCGCGGAGGCGTTGGCCATCATGCGGCTCATCCTCGGTGGTGGCCTGAACGAGGCACTGAACATTCCGTCGTCGAGCGCAACACACGAAGTAGCGAGCCACGCCACGCGGGCATTCGAACATCACATCGAGCGACGACTGCGTACCGTGGCGATGTTCGAGCGGCACTGACGCCTCTACAGGCCCCAGGGCAGGCAGGGCGAGTCGCCGATCAGCAGTCGCCGAACAGCTCGAGGATCTGGGTACCCGATTCCATGCCCACCACGCTGATCTCGGAGGGGTCGGGAACCTGGTTGACGGGGTTGCCTAAGGCATCGAACTCGAAGAACGGCGTGCCGTCCGATACGAGCACGAGGACGACACCGTCGTTCGTTATGCCGCCGCCCACACTGAAACATCCGCCCTCGAACACGGTGATTTCGCCAGGCAAGTCGCTCGGACGTGTGCCCAGCGTGACGCCGGCAGCCGTGGTCGGTGCCACTGGATCGGGAAGGCCGCGGAACGTCCAGCCGACGAACGTGGCTGTCTCGGCGGTAGCGCCCCCGAACGTGACGCAGAGGTCGTTGACGAAGCAACTGAGACGCGCTGATTGGAAGATGAAACCGAGATCGCCGTCGACCGACTCGAAGATGCCCAAGCCATTGTCGACGGGAAAGTCCAAGAACTCATCGGAGATCGTCGGCCCGAGACGAGCGGACAAGGCATCGAACACATCTGCTTGACCGGCACCGAACGACACCAGTTCGAGCCCGTCGATCCCCAGTACGAGTGCCGGGCCAGGCACTGTTGCGGGCGGGTCGGTGACTGCAGGATCAGTGACAACCGGCGTGGAGGTCGGCACGGTGTCGACTGCCGTGTCGGCTGTGGGGTCGGCTGTGGTGTCGACGACCGAAATCGAAGGCGCCGACGCCGACTCGATGGTTCGGGTGCTACTACATGCAGCTGCGAGCAGCAGCGGTACCGACAGACCAACAAGTCGACGTGTGCGCAAAGCCATGCTGCACAGTAGAGGATCGGGTGAACGTCCCTATGAGATGGCATCGGCAAATGGCTTCGCGTCCGGCGACGTGACTCCCGTAGCCTGAGTGCCCGTATGGCTGCCACCGAACTCGACCAGATCGTCAACCTCTGCAAGCGACGCGGGTTCGTGTACCCGTCAGCCGAGATCTACGGGGGCTTTCGTTCGAGCTACGACTACGGCCCGCTCGGTTCGCTCATGTTGCGCAACGTGAAAGATGCCTGGGTGCGCACGATGGTGCAACTCCGCGACGACACTGTTCTCATCGACGCGTCGGTGCTGTCGCCCCCGCAGGTGTGGGAGGCGAGTGGCCACCTCGCCAACTTCACCGACCCGTTGGTCGACTGCACCACGTGCAAGCAGCGCTTTCGCGAAGATCACCTCGACGATCCCAACGTGTGCCCCGGCTGTGCTGCGGTGGGTAGTTTCACCGCGGCTCGCGCGTTCAACCTCATGTTCAAGACCTCGGCCGGCCCGGTCGAGGGTGCCGGGGCCGACGTCTACCTGCGCCCCGAAACGGCCCAGGGCATGTTCATGAACTTCAGCAACGTGCTGCAGACCAGCCGCAAGAAGCCGCCATTCGGTATCGCTCAGGTTGGCAAGAGCTTCCGCAACGAGATCACGCCGGGCAACTTCATCTTCCGCACCCGCGAGTTCGAGCAGATGGAACTCGAGTTCTTCGTGCCCCCGGCCGACGGGCCGCAGTGGTACGAATACTGGTGCAAGGCCCGCTTCGACTGGTACACCGACCTGGGCATTCCTGCCGC
>JAYTNH010000216.1:0-2721 GCA_043748395.1 Ilumatobacteraceae bacterium
TGGAGCGACGATGACATCGCTGGCCCCAGCGACGAGTTGGTCGACGCGATCGTGGCGTGGGGGACGCTCGACGACATTGCTGCACGCATTCGCGCGCACCTCGATGGTGGTGCGAACCACGTGAGCGTGCAGGTGATACCGGCCGATCCGGCCGCGTTGCCCATGGTCGAGTGGCGCGAGTTGGCCACGCTCATCCCGTCTCTCTGATGAGCAGTACGGTGCGGTGATGGATCGCACCGAGTTCCTTACCGCCCTCGATCGCGAGGGGCTGTCGTTCGCCAGCGCATGTGAACGAGCCGGATTACGCGCCCCCGTGCCGGCCTGCCCCGAATGGGCGATCATCGATCTGCTGTGGCACCTCACCCTGGTGCACCACTTCTGGCGTTCGATGACTGCCGGTCTACTACCCAGCTACGAGACGTACGTGCCGCTCGACCGGCCCGCCGACTCCGAACTGCTGGCGGTGTACCGGTCGGGAGTCACCGACACCGTTCGCGTGCTCGCCGACGCCGATCCGTCGGCCGAGATGTGGACGTGGTCGAGCGACCGCACACCGGCCTTCGTGATTCGTCGCCTGGCCCACGAGACCGTCGTGCACCGGTGGGATGCAGACCAGGCCGCTGGCCAGCCCGATCCGATCGAGGCCGTGCTGGCCAGCGACGGCATCGACGAGTTCCTCCAGTACTTCAACAACGAGACCGCGCCGGACGCCGCGCCGGTGGGCGGCTCGGTGCACCTGCACTGCACCGACGTGGCTGGCGAGTGGACCGCGCGTGAGTCAGCCGACGGTTTCGTCACCACTCGCGAGCATGCCAAGGGCGACTGCGCATTGCGCGGGGCGGCCAGTGACCTGCTGTTGGTGGTGTGGCGCCGGCTGCCGATCTCGACCGTCGACGTAGTGGGCGATGCGGGGGTCGCCACTCGTTTCGTGGCTCACAGCGGCACCACCTGACTGCGAACTACTCGGCGATACCCACCGGCTGGCCGTCGATGATCTGGTCGAGGTATTCGCTGAGCCCGTAGCCAACCTGACCGGCGAACTCGCCCGACTCGACTGTCCACTTGGTCATGCCCTCGCTGATGCGGGTCGTCAACCAGTTTCCGTCGGGATCTTGACGACGGTTGCGCAGCGGGATGAGGTCCATCACCTCGCCGCTGAACGACCACTCCTTGCCCGATCTCGACGACCGCAACACACCCTCGATGCGTTCGTGGTAGCTCTCGTCGCCGCGTGTGGCCGTGGTGATCGACACGTCGTCGCAGTAGTGCATCTGGCCGTTTTCCCACACGAAGCCACCGCGTGTGCCCGGGCCGTCTTTCTTGGCGACGCGGCTGGCCATGAAGCCGAAGTTCTCGTTGATGTTTGCCGTGAGCCAGCGGTAGTACCAGGGCGATTGCCAGTAGCGCGGCCCCCACGAGTGGTCGCGCAGGCCATGACCGTTGATCTCCCACTCGCGTTCGCCGACGCGGATGGTGCCGTGGGCCTGCACCAACTGCTCGTAGTGGCCCTTGGCAAACTCTTCGCCGGGTGTTTCGTGCGGTGTGTCGGGCTCGCCGCCGAACATGCTCGGCTTGCCTTGACCGGTGAACGTGAGGTGAATCTCGGCTTCGCCATACGGGTTGTTGGTGAACGCATCTTTCGGGTTGGCCATCTGCTCGGGTTCGTCGAGCAGCAGCACCTTGCCCGAGTAGTCGATGCGCAGTTCCTCGAAGGGCGTCACCATCGTCCAGGTGAGACCGCCGGCGTCGAGCGCGTCGTTGCTGTCGATGCTGGGACGCTTGAACATGAAACCGACGCTGCGCTGATCGCTGCCATCGACCGGTGGCAGGTAGAGGCAGATCGTCATCTCGGCGGTGCCTTCGTTGGCGCGATTGCCCATGCGGAACCATCCGCCCACCTGGTTGACGGGGTCGTAGCAGTTGATGTACATGCTCTCGTTGAAGTTCGGCTCGGGGCCGAGCTCGTGCATGTATTCGTCGGACGGATCGAGTCGAACGGCCATGGTCGGAGGGTAGCGAAACCGTGGTCGTGCGGCGTTACCGGCGGCGACGCACATCGGTTTCAGCAGTGGTTGGGGGGATTACTTCGATGTGCCGCGGCGGGCTCGTTTCGTTTGCTTCTCGACGTAGCGCAGGATGGCGATGTGCTTGTCGGTGTCACGGCGCATGATGTCGGTGAGCAGCCCCCACAGGGTGGTGTCCTCGAAGTCGCGGAGCTCGGAGCGGAGCTGCTTCAGCTGGGCGGCGTCGGCTTTCTCGTGGGCGAGCAGCTGTCGGGTCACCTCGAGCAGTTCGACGTTGGCCTTGTCGAAGTCGGGGCGCGGGATCTCGGGATCGTCGCCACTGAGCTCGGCCGTGGTGCGCAGCGACGAGGCGAGTTGGGTGAAGGCCTGGTGGTGTCGGCGTTCGTCTTGCACGAGCAGATCGACGAGGTACGCAAATGCCTTCGAGTTGGTGCTCTGCGCTGCGGCGGTGTACTCGTCGAGCAACGCGCCCTCCATGAGCACGTGCTCAGTGAGATGGTCGTACATCCGTGCCTCCCACACACTTGCACCGATCAGCGGTTGTGACGCGACGTGGTTCATACACCCGATGATCGTCCGTGACCCGCAGGCACCACTAGGGCCGATGGTCCCCGCGTTGCGTTGCGCTCGTGATCGACGTCGGTCAGCGGGCTCCGAAACCGCCGCCGCCACCCCCGCCGCTCGATCCACCCGAGAA
>JAYTNH010000217.1:0-2063 GCA_043748395.1 Ilumatobacteraceae bacterium
TCGAGCGGCTGAACCGTGACGAAGGCTTGTCGGTGCTGCTGGTCGAGCAGAACGCAAACCTTGCAATGCACATGGCCAGCCGTGTGTACCTCCTCGAGACGGGTCGTGTTGTTGCTTCCGGATCGGCTGCCGAACTCAGTGCCGACGACACCATCCGAAAGGCGTACCTGGGGTTCTGATGGAACGATTTCTCCAATACCTCTTCGATGGGCTCAGCATCGGCAGCGTGTACGCATTGCTCGCGCTCGGCCTGGTCATCATCTACCGAGGCACGGGCCACCTCAACTTCGCGCAAGGCGAGATGGCGTTGTTCGCCACGTACATCGTGTACCAGATGGGCGAGTGGGGCCTTCCCATCGCGGTTGCCCTCATCGTTGGCATCGTGGCCGGCTTCCTGCTCGGCGCCGTCACCGAGGTGGCACTGGTTCGGCCGATTGCGAAGAAGTCGCCATTTGCCGTGTTCATCGTGACGCTCGGTCTGTTCCAAGGGCTCAACTGGCTCGACGGCGCCATCTGGGGCGATCAGCTGCTGCCCAACAGCGCCGTGAGCGAGCAGCAGACGTTCCCCACGCTGTTTCCCAATAAGCCCACCGACTTCGTCCGCATCCTCGGCGCCGAGTGGCGCTACAAGTACCTGGGTGTGCTGGTGCTCGTGATCGTGCTCACCGGCCTGATGTTCGTCATCTTCAACCGCACCCGCGCCGGATTGGCCATGCGTGCCGTGGCCAGCAACACCGAGAGCGCCAAGTTGGTCGGCATTCGCACGCACCGAGTACTCATGGTGAGCTGGGGTCTCGCCGCAGCGATTGGTGCCCTGGGTGGTGTGGTGTTCGCCGGTATCAACGGATCGGTAAACCTAGGGCTCATGTTCACCGTGTTCATCTATAGCTCGGCGGCCGCCACGCTCGGCGGGTTCGACAGTCCGGGCGGTGCGGTACTCGCCGGGCTCATGATCGGTGTGATCGAGAACATGGCGGCCGGTTACTTCCCCGACTGGGTGGGCCAAGAGCTCAAGTTGGGTGTCGCGTTTGTCATCATCGTGGGCGTGCTGCTCGTGAAACCGTCCGGTCTGTTCGGCACCGAGAAGGTGGAACGGGTATGAAGTCACTGTTCACCATTCGATCAGGCGGCGCTGCTTCGTGGGCGTTGCGTATCGCTGCAACTGTCGCAGTCGCGTACGTGCTCATTGCCATTCCCACAGGCGGCGACTACCCGCTCATGAACCAGTTCACGACGGCGTTCACGCTCATGGCTGCGGCCATGTCGTTGAACCTGCTGTTGGGCTACACCGGGCAGATCTCCATCGGGCACTCGGCATTCTTCGGCATGGGCGCGTACGTCACCGGCGTGTTCGTGTCGCGATGGGGCTGGAGCCCAATGTGGACGTTCCCCGTGGCTTTCGCATTGTCGTTCGTGCTCGGTGTGCTGGTGTCGTTGCCGGCGTTACGTATCAAGGGCACCTACCTTGCGTTGGTCACGTTGTCGCTCGGGTTGGTGTTCCCGCAGGTCATCAAGTGGCGCAAGCTCACGTGGCTCACTGGCGGTCCGCGCGGACTCGACAAGGCAGGGTTCAACTTCGGTCGCAGCAATCGCACCTACAAGATCTTCGGGTGGAATCCCTTCGGTGACCTCCGCGGGCAGGGCGCAATTCCGTTCTACTACTGGATCGCCCTGGGTGTAGTGGTGGTCACCTATGTGGTCATCCGCGGTGTCGTCAAGAGTCGTGTCGGCCGGGCGCTCATCGCCATTCGCGACAACGAGACCGCCGCTGCCGTCATGGGGGTGAACCTGGCGAGCACGAAGGCATTGGTGTTCGGTATCAGTGCGGGATTGTGTGCACTGCCTGGTTGCGTCTCGACGATCAAGACCAACAACGTGGTGCCCGATTCACAGTTGCTCACGGTGGTGGGCGCGATCACGTTCCTCATCATCATGGTGATCGGTGGAGCGGGGTCGCTGTGGGGCCCGGTGCTCGGTGCGGGGCTGTACGTGTGGATCACCGAGGTCACCGGTAGCTGGAGCAATGACGACAGCGTCCCGAGTCTGCTGCGGCCCATCTTCGG
>JAYTNH010000218.1:0-2159 GCA_043748395.1 Ilumatobacteraceae bacterium
GTCGACCTGTGCGAACTCGACAACGTGTTGCCCCTACGCGAGCAGATCGTTAGCGCGATCAAGGCCTGCGGCTACCGCTACGTGACGCTCGATCTCGAAGGCTTCCGATCGGGCAACCTCAACGGCTGAGCCCTATTGTCGTCGTCATGAAACTTTCGATGATGATCAACTACGCCGGCGGCTTCAAAGAGTCTGTGCAGCGAGTCGTAGAGCTCGAGAAGGTCGGTCTCGACCAGGTCTGGATCGCCGAGGCGTACAGCTTCGATGCGATCAGCCAGGTGGGCTACCTCGCCGCCAAGACCGAGAGAGTCGAGATCGGCACGGGCATCGTCAACGTGTATTCGCGCACTGCGGCGCTCATGGCCATGACGGCGGCCGGTTGCGACTATGTGAGCGACGGCCGATTCATCCTCGGTCTCGGCGCCAGCGGTCCTCAGGTGATCGAAGGTTTCCACGGCGTTCCGTACGAGAAGCCGATGCAACGCATCAAGGAGTACATCGAGGCCTGTCGCATGATCTGGAAGCGGGAGGAGAAGTTCGAGTACCACGGCCAGACGGTCGACGCGCCGCTGCCTGCTGGCCTGGGCACCGGGCTGGGCAAGCCGCTGAAGCTCATCAATCACCCCCTGCGTAGCGACATCCCCATCTGGTGGGCGAGCCTCAAAGATCGCAGCGTCGAGGCCACTGCCGAGATCGCCGACGGCTGGTTGCCCATCATGTTCGTGCCCGAGAAGTACCACCAGGTGTGGGGCCCGCAACTGAAGGCTGGCCTCGCCAAGCGCGACCCGTCACGCAAGCGCCTCGACATCTCGGCCGGCGGCATGCTAGCGATCGGCGAAGACCTCGTGGGTGACGCGCAAAAGCGCATCCTCGATTTCGGTCGGCCCGGTATGGCGTTGTACGTCGGCGGCATGGGCGCTCGCGGCAAGAACTTCTACAACGACATTGCATGTGCGTACGGATACGAGAAGGAAGCCGGCGAAGTGCAAGACCTCTATCTCGATGGCAAGAAGGAAGCAGCCGCCGCAGCCCTGCCGGGCGAGATGCTCGAGCTCACCAACCTGGTCGGGCCGAAGAGCTACGTCAAAGAGCGCGTCGGCGCGTTCAAGGAGGCCGGCGTCACCGTGCTATCGGTCAACCCCGTTGGCCCCGACGCGGTACGACAGATCGAGATGCTCCGCGAGATCGTCGACGGCGCCTGACAGCCCCACCCGAGTGATGTGTGGTGGGTGTTACCGTCGCCGCCATGTCAACCGTTCTGATCACCGGCTGTAGCACTGGCTTCGGCGAGCTCGCCGCGCTTCACTTTGCCGACAACGGGCACCGCGTGTTCGCCACCATGCGTACGCCGGGCAAGTCGGCAGCGCTCAATGCGCGGTCTGAGATCGAGCAACTCGCCCTCGATGTGTGCAGCACCCCAAGCGTCGACGCTGCGGTCGCCGAAGCAATCAGCCGCGCTGGCCGGGTGGACATCGTGGTGAACAACGCCGGAATCGAGGTGTTCGGCCCCGTGCACATGGTGAGCGACGACGAGGTGACTCGGCAGTTCGATACGAATGTCACCGGTGTGGTGCGTGTTGTCCGTGCAGTGGTGCCGCACATGTTGGCCAACGGCGCCGGCACCATCGTTCACGTTGGTTCGCTCGCCGGGCAGGTCGGAACGCCGTACAGCGGCATCTACGCGGCGAGCAAGCATGCCATCGAGGCGATCACCGAGGCGATGCACTTCGAGTTGTCGCAGCAGGGCATTCGCGTTCGAGTCGTCGAGCCTGGTCAGTTTGCAACGGCGCTCGGTACCAACAGCATTCACGCCGCAGCAATGACACCCGACACCGACGAGCATCGGCGCTATCTACGATTCCGCACCGCGATGCGGTCGTTGGTGAACGGTGAGCCGGCCAACCCCAACCAAGTCGCGGAGGTGATCTATCGAGCAGCCACCGAGGAGCCCGGGCAACTGCGCTACCCCGTGGGCAACGATGCCGACCTGGTGCTGTCGGTGAAGAACCAGATGACCTTTGAAGAATTCGATGCCACCATGCGCACAGCTCTCGATTGGCACGAGTGACGCGGCTACGTTCAGCGCCATGACAATCTTCAGCGGCACAGTGGCACCAGGGTGGGAACCGGTCGAGGCTGCGTTCCACGACAACTTCGAG
>JAYTNH010000219.1:0-1690 GCA_043748395.1 Ilumatobacteraceae bacterium
GACCCCCGTGGCGGCGGCTTCGGCGGCGGTGAGGCTGGCATGGGTGGTGGTGGCCGGATGGCACACCAACGTCTCGGGCCCACCGAGCGATGTGGCGACGCGAACGATGGTGACTGCCGACATCAGTCGTCGTGCCGCGTCGGCGCCGCCTGCAAGTTCGAGGGCCAACACGGTGCCGCCGTTGCGCATCTGCCGCTTGGCAAGTTCGTGTTGTGGGTGGCTCGCCAGGCCCGGGTAGTGCACCGTCGACACGGCCGGATGTTCGGCCAACGCTTCGGCCAAGAACTGCGCCGAGTCGGCCTGGTGAACGGTGCGAACCGCCATGGTTCGAATGCCGCGGAGTGCATTCAGCGCATCGAACGGCGACGGCGTGGCTCCGTGCAGCACCGAGTAGGCCCAGATCGAGTCGATCAGCTCACGCTCGCCCGACACCACGCCCAACGTTGCGTCGTTGTGGCCGGCAATGCCCTTGGTGGCCGAGTGCAGTGAGAGGTGAATGCCGTGGGCGAGCGGCTGTTGTGCCAGAGGTGTCGCGAACGTGGAATCGACCATGATGAACGGACCGCGCAGTGCACCGAGCTCGTCGAGATCGACCAGTTCGAGCCGCGGGTTCGACGGTGTCTCGGCCAGCACGAGCATGGTGCGTCCGGGCTGAACCGCTGCTGCAAATGCGCCAGGCTCGGTGCCATCGACGAAGGTGACGTCGATGCCGAATCGTTGGCACGGGCCTTGCAAGAACGCCAACGATGCCGAGTAGAGCTGCCGCTGGGCGACGATGTGATCGCCGGCCGAGCACAGCGCGAGCACCACCGAGCTGACAGCGCCCATGCCCGACGCAAACGCCAACGCATCGTCGGCGCCTTCGAGCGCGGCCATGGCTTCTTCGAACGAGCGAACAGTGGGGTTGGAGTAGCGGCTGTAGAACTCGCCCGACCGGGTGCCGGTGGCGCGCCGCTTGGCATCGTCGAAGTCGACGGACTCCCAGGTGGTACTGGCCCACAACGCCGGGGCGAGCGAGCGGCCGCTGTGGTTACGGCCAGCTGTGATGGCGCGCGTAGCAGGCTGCTGCGGGGCAGGGATGTCGGCGACCATCACGCAAGGTTACGCGGTCGACGACGCATGCCACCAACCTCATATGCTGCGCACATGTCGAACCCGTCGAACCCTTCGAGCCCGGCCAACCTGGGTGCACTGTACGCCGCTGCGCGAGTTCGGGTTACCGAACTCGTGGCCAACGTCGACGACACGTTGCCTGTGCCTGCCACTCCGGGCTGGACCGTGCACGATGTCGTGGCGCATATTCGCGGCATCGTCGAGGACGGGCTCGCTGGCAACATGGACGGGGCGCCAGGCGAGCAGTGGACTGCGGCTCAAGTTGCACGCGGCGCCGCGAAGACCACCGCCGAACTACTCAGCGAGTGGACCGAGCAAGCGCCCACGTTCGAGCAGTTCTTGTCATCGCCCGATGGAGCGATGGTGGGGAATGCGGTCGTTGACGTGCACACGCATGAGGCCGATCTTCGACACGCGCTCGGCCTGGCTGCCATCGCCCCGCCCGAGTTCCTCGACTGGGTGATGCAGCGCTTCGACCCCGGCTTCACCGAGGCCGTAGCTGCGGCGGGTTTGGCGCCGGTCACGGTTCGCGCCACCCCGTTCGAGTGGTTCCGCGGCCGACTCGGTCGACGCACCG
>JAYTNH010000220.1:0-3658 GCA_043748395.1 Ilumatobacteraceae bacterium
CGAGCTCGCCCAGGACGGAGTCGTCGTAGGGCGAACGCACGGTGATGGAGGAAGACATGTGTGCGACGATAGTTGCCACCATGACGAGGGAAGTCCATCCGTACCTGCAGTGGGAGGGGCCGCTGCCCTTCGCTCACCGCGGCGGCGCCAGTGATGTGCCTGAGAACACCATGCCCGCGTTCGAGTACGCGGTGAACCTGGGCTATCGCTACGTCGAGACCGATGTACAGGTGACGTCCGATGGTGTCCTGGTCGCCTTCCACGACAACGACCTCAGCCGAACCTGCGGTCGGTCCGGCCGTATCAGCGATCTGCCGTGGTCGCAGGTGAGCACCGCGTTGGTCGACGGTGAGGCACCGATTCCGCTGCTCGAAGATCTACTCGGCACATGGCCCGAACTACGGATCAACATCGACTGCAAATCGAATGCAGCCGTCGACCCGCTCGTCGCTGCGCTACGCCGCACCAACTCGCTCGACCGCGTGTGCGTGGGTGCGTTCAGCGACTCCCGAATTGGTCGTATCAGGGGCATTCTGGGGCCCTCACTGTGTTCCAGCCTCGGCCCGCTCGAGGTCGCCCGGCTTCGGTTCGGCCTCCTTCGGTCGACCACCGGCAACGCTGCTCAGGTGCCGGTGCGCGAGGGCCCACTCACGGTGACCAACGCCAAGTTCGTCAAACGCGCCGAAGCGCTTGCACTGCAGGTGCACGTGTGGACCATCGACGATCGGGCCGAGATCAACCGGCTGCTCGATCTGGGCGTGCACGGCATCATGACCGACCGGCCGGCTGTGCTTCGTGAGGTGCTCGAACACCGCAAGCAGTGGCACGGCTCGTGACGGGTTCCAATCCGCCCACGAGCACCGTTCGCGCACCCCACGACATGGTGGCGAGCGCCGATCAGTTGGCCACGCAGGCTGGCCTCACCATGCTCGCCCTGGGAGGTAACGCAGTCGATGCGGCGATAGCGACAAATGCCGCAATCGCCGTCACCGCACCACACCTGTGCGGCATGGGTGGCGACCTGTTCGCATTGGTGCATCACCACGGTGAGGTGCACGCCCTCAACAGCAGCGGCAGAGCCGGATCGGGTGCCAGTGCACAGCAACTGCGTGCCGAGGGCCTCGTCTCGATGCCAATGCGTAACGACGTGCGCTCGGTCACCGTGCCCGGGTGTGTCGATGGTTGGGTCGCTTTACATGAACGCTTCGGCTCGCTGCCGTTGGGGCTGGTACTCCGACCTGCGATCGAGTTGGCCGAGGGCGGCTTTCCGGCGAGTCCGTTGCTCGTCGGCTCGATCGCGATTCTCGACGATCGAGCCAGAGCCTCGCTCGCCGAGTTGGTCACGCAAGCGGCTCGGCCTGCAGCACTCGTGCAACGGCCAGGCGTGGCACGCTCGCTGCGGGCAGTCGCAACCGGTGGCCGCGCAGCGTTCTATACGGGCGAGTTTGGTGACGGCTTGCTCGCCCTCGGCGACGGTTGGTTCGCGCCAGCCGACCTCGCCACCAGCCAGTGCGAGTGGGTTGCGCCGTTGTGCGCCAGCGCCTGGGGCGTCGATCTGTGGACGATGCCGCCCAACTCTCAGGGGTATCTCACACTGGGTGCCGCCGCGTTGGCTGCCGAGTTCGAGTTGCCAACCGATCCCGACGATCCGTTCTTCGCGCATCTGCTCATCGAAGCCGCCACCGCGGCGGGCCACGACAGGCCCGACGTGCTGCACGACGGCGCGCACGGCGCCGATCTTCTTCGAGCGATCGCAGCGCGCCGAGACATGATCGATCTGAGCCGCGCTTCGCGACGCCCGATGGCCACCGGGCCAGGCGACACCACCTACCTGTGCACTGCCGACCGCACCGGTATGGCCGTGTCGCTCATCCAGTCGAACGCGTCGGGCTTCGGCTCATGGTTGGTCGAGCCGAACACCCAGATCAACCTCCACAACCGAGGCCTGGGTTTCAGCCTGCAGGCCGGCCATCCAGCTGAACTACTCGCTGGACGTCGTCCCCCGCACACGCTGGCACCTGCATTTGCCACGACCGATGGTGAGCTGCGTGCCGTGTTCGGCACGATGGGCGGCGACGCTCAGCCGCAGATCTTGCTGCAGCTCGCGGCGCGTCTGTTCCACTACGGCCAGTCGCCTGCGGTGGCGGTGAACGCAAGCCGCTGGGTGCTCAGTGGACCGAGCAGCGGCTTCGACACGTGGTCGGCGCCCGACGGCCCGGTCGTGGCGATCGAGGGCCATGCGCCCCCTGACTGGGTCGACGCGTTGACACAACGAGGCCATCGGGCGTTCCGGTCGGCACCGTTCGACAGCGCGTTCGGGCACGCCCACGTCATCGTGCGCGAGCCAGCTGGGTGGTGGGCCGGGGCAGCCGATCCGCGGGCGCGCATCGGTTCTGTGGCGGGTCGCTGACCCGTCTGTCCTGAACCGTCTGTGGTGGTCCGTCTGTCGTGATCCGCCGTGCGGCACTACGGTGAGGTCATGCGAGTCGATGCCAACTTCTTCTGCACGGTACCCATGCCCGACGCCGGCGATCCCACCATCGGGGCGACCGAACGGCGTTACGGCAACGATGCCGTGATCGAGTGCTATCGAAATCTCGTCGAATGGGCCAAGACCGCCGATCAACTCGGCTTCGACACGATGTGGCTCACCGAGCACCACTTCCAGTTCGAGGGCTACGAGGTACTGCCCAACCTCATCCAGTTCGGCCAGCACCTGGCCATGCTCACCACCAACCTGCGCCTCGGTCAGATGTTCAACGTGGTTCCCCAGTGGCATCCCCTGCGTCTTGCCGAAGACTTCGCGCTCGCCGACATCATCACCGGCGGCCGCATGGAGTTCGGTGTCGGCCGTGGCACGGTGCCTCGAGAGGCATGGTCGTTGGGCACCGTGGTGGCCAGCGGCGACAACGCAATGTCGGCCGAACACGACCGCATCAACCGAGCCATCTTCGAAGAATCTATGGAGGTCATCAAGCTCGCCTGGACGCAAGAGCGGTTCTCGTATCGCGGCAAGCAGATGACGTTCCCACCCGACGACGTACCCGACCGCGGCACCACGGTGCACGACCTCACCCTGGTCCCCAAGCCGTTGCGGCACATCGACATCTATCAGCCCGTTACGTCGCCCGAGACCATCGAGTATGTGCCCGTGGCCGGACACCGCGCCGTGTACTGGCTACAGAACGCCGATAGCCAGAAGCAGAAGTGGGATCGCTACGCCGAGATCCGCGAGGCGTGCGGCACACCCGTCGGGCCGGGCGAAGATCGCTGCCTGGTGATGAACCTGCACGTTGCCAAAACCCGTGAGGCGGCGATGCGCAAGGGTCGGCCAGGCCATGACGAGTTCACCAAGTTCCTGGCGCCGTACGGCCGCTTCTCGTCGTACCGCACTGCCGATGGCTCGAAGGTGCCCTTCAACTTCTGCCCAACAGTCGACGACTCGAACAGCCAGAAGATCCAGATCGTGGGCTCGATCGACGATGCCGTCGACACCATCGGATTCTGGCGTGACCTGCTCGATCTGAAGCACATCTGCTTCTTCTTCGACTTCCCCGGCCTCACCCGCGACGAGATGAACGAGCAGATGCACCTCGTCGCTGAAGAGGTCTTCCCGCGTCTCGGCGAGCCCATCGAGCGTCGGGCGCTGCCCAACCTG
>JAYTNH010000221.1:0-7892 GCA_043748395.1 Ilumatobacteraceae bacterium
CTCACCCGCGACGAGATGAACGAGCAGATGCACCTCGTCGCTGAAGAGGTCTTCCCGCGTCTCGGCGAGCCCATCGAGCGTCGGGCGCTGCCCAACCTGCAACCACTCGTGTGAACGAACGCGAACAGCGCGTCGCTCAGCTCCGCGAGCAGGGCTACCTCGTCGTGCCGGCATTCGTCGAGCCGCACGCCCACCTCGACAAGGCGTTCTTGGCTGAACGTGTGCCCAACCCCACCGGTGACCTGATGGGCGCAATCCTGGCCATGGAGGCCGCTCACGCCTCGATCACATTCGACGACATCGTCACACGCGCCGAACGCGCCGCCCGTCTGATGGTCGCCAACGGGGTCACTGCAATCCGCACCCATGCCGACGTGACCGCATCGAACGGACTCACCTCGGCACGGGCGCTCATCGACGTACGCGATCGTCTCCGCGCGTTGGTCGACATCCAGGTGGTGGCGCTCGCCGACCATCCGATCACAGGCGTGGCAGGCAGCGATCATCGGGCGTTACTTCGCGAGTCGATCGCCCTGGGAATCGACGTGGTCGGGGGATGTCCGCACCTCGACAACGATCCTGCTGGCGCAAACGACACGTTCCTTGCCATCGCCGCCGAAGCCCAGCTACCTGTCGATCTGCACACCGACGAGACGCTCGACCCGTCACGGTTCGCGCTCGAGCATCTCGCTCAGCGGGTCATCGAGTCCGGGTTTCCGCTCGGTGTCACGGCCAGCCACTGCGTGAGCCTGGCGATGCAGTCTTTGGCCACGCAGCAGCGCGTCGCCGAACTGGTGGCTCGAGCCGGCATCGGGGTGATCGCACTGCCCCAGACCAACCTCTTCTTGCAAGGTCGAGATCACCAGCAAGCTATGCCCAGGGCAGTCACGGCCATCGCTGCACTGCGCTGCGCAGGTGTTCGAGTGGGGGCAGGGGGCGACAACCTGCAAGACCCGTTCAACCCCGTCGGCCGAGCCGATCCACTCGAAACCGCTGCATTGATGGTTGTTGCCGGGCATCTGCTACCGGACGATGCACTCGCGTCGGTCAGCACCGTCAGCCGGTCGATCTTGGGGCTCCCAGATGGCGACCTCGTCGCCATACGCGCCGATTCCGTGCGCGAGGCCATCGCGTTCGCCACAGCCGATCGAGTCGTCCTTCGGTCGGCCAGGTAGTCGCTCTACACAGCGTCGGCAAAGGCCGGTTCGGCTGGCCCACCCACCGGCACGCCTGGCTGATGAACGAGACGGGCGCGAAACCTGGCGAAACAAAGCACAACGCCGTACGCCACGCCGAGCACTGCGCCAGCGACCACACCGTCCATGAGCCAGTGGTTGGCCGTGGCGGTCACTGACAAGATGGTGAGCAGCGGGTGGAGCAGCACGAGCCATCGCCAACGGCTGCGACTGATGCACACCGCAACGATGCCGACCAGCAGGGCCCACCCGACATGCTGCGAGGGCATGGCTGCAAGCTGGTTCGAGATGCCACTGCCGCCTCGTCCGTACACCGATTGGCCGTACTTCAGGCCTGAGTCGACGAACCCGAGTTCGGGGAAGAACCGCGGGGGCGCATACGGAATGGTCTGAATGAGCAGACAGCCAAGGATGCTGAGGGCGAAGGTGGTGCGAACTCTGGAGTAGCGATCGCGGTGACGGAAGAACAGCCACGCCAGCAGGATTCCGGCGGCAGGAACATGCGCCACTGCGTAGTACACGTTGAGGAACTGCATGGGCACGGGGTGGTCGAACCAGCGCTGGATGGTGAGCTCGTTGGGGAGGTGAATTGCGCGCTCGAAGTGCCAGAGCGACAGTGCGTTCTCGCGGGCGCCCCGCACCTTGGTGATGCCCATCGACTTGGCCCATTGCCACAGTGCGTACAGCCCCAACACGATGGCGAGTTCGTTGGCGGTAGCGATCACGGGCGCCAGCCGCCAACGGCGTATCATGCTCAGCACAAGACCCAGCACGATGAGTGCGATCGACATCTTCAGCGCCGTGGGCCACGTGAGCAACATCTTGGCCAACCTCCCCTCTGAACCGAAGATACCTGCCGGTCGCGAACTCGAAACACGATCTTCACAGCGCACCAGTCTGATCGGGTAAGGCAGTGGTCTACGATCGCACCGAATGAGCACTGCGACAGACTCGATCTCGCCGACAGATGGACGCCTCGCGGGTCGCCGAGCTGTGGTCACGGGCGCAGCCCAAGGCATCGGAGCGGCGATCGCACGCTGCTTTGTTGCTCACGGCGCCACCGTGGTGGCCCTCGACGTCGATCTCGCAAGGTTAGGCCCAACCTGCGCCCGCATCGCAGCCACGCCCATCTCGGCCGACCTCTCCGATCCCGCAGCGGCAGCGTCGGCGATGCAGCAGGCCATCGAGTTGCTCGGCGGCATCGACATCCTCGTCAACAACGCCGGTGTGTTGCGCATGGCTCCGTTGCTCGACATCACCATCGACGACTGGGACTTCACGTTCGACGTGAACGTGCGGTCGATGCTCATCACCACTCAGATCGCCGCCAGATGGATGATTGCGAACGAGTCGCCTGGGTCGATCATCAACATGGCGAGCATGGGCGGCAAGTTGGGATCGCCCAACCAGGCGCACTACGCCGCATCGAAAGCGGCGGTCATTGCATTCACCCGGGTGACCGCGCTCGAACTCGGGCCGCATGCAATCCGCGCCAACTGCATCTGCCCCGGCTACGTGCTCACCGAGATGGGCGCGGCGACCCGAACACCCGAGATGGTACGGGCGTGGTCGGCCAGGTCGCCACTCGGAAGGTTGGCCGAGCCCGACGACGTCGCCGACATGGCGTTGTTCTTGGCATCCGAACAGTCGTCGTACTGCACGGGGCAAGCGATGAACGTGTCGGGTGGGATGGTGATGCACTGATGACCGACTTCGATCCGAAACCTGAGCGCACCGACCGAGCCACTACTGTGGCAACAATGTCTGCGTCGGTTGTTCCAGCGCTCAGCTTCGAGGGCGTTTCGATGGTGTATGCCGACGGCACCCACGCGCTCGACGTGACCTCGTTCGACGTGCGTCCAGGCGAATTCGTCACCGTGGTCGGGCCTTCTGGCTGCGGCAAGAGCACGCTGTTGAAGATCGCATCCGGATTGAACCCGCCATCAACGGGTTCGGTCACCGTCGACCGCACCAAACTCGGTTACGTCTTTCAAGACGCCACCTTGCTGCAGTGGCGCAACGTACAGCGCAACGTCGAACTGCTTGCCGAGCTCGAGGGCATCGACAAGGCCGAGCGCTCGCGCCGCGCCACCGAGAACATTCGGCTCGTCGGTCTCGCAGGTGCCGAGAAGAAGTATCCGCGGCAACTGTCGGGCGGCATGAAGATGCGCGCGTCGCTGGCGCGTTCACTCGTGCTCGATCCAGAGGTCTTCTTGTTCGACGAGCCATTCGGTGCGGTCGACGAGATCACACGCGAGCGACTCAATGACGAGGTCATCTCGCTGTTCCTCCGCAAGGGCTTCGCCGGGTTGTTCATCACCCACTCCATCAGCGAAGCGGTGTTCTTGTCCACGCGCATTCTGGTCATGAGCGCACGGCCAGGTCGGCTCGTTGGCGAGTTCGACGTCCCGTTCGAGTATCCACGCTCCCCCGACCTGCGCTTCGAGGCGCGTTTCGGCGAGCTGTGCGGCGAGGTTTCGCACATGTTGCGAGGAGCCCACGCATGAGCGAGCTCACCTCGATTCTCGACGAAGAACTGGCCGAAGCGCGTGAGGTCGCCGAACTCGAGGCACCGCCACCCGAACCTGCCCGGAAGCGCTTCGACTGGCGCACGCTGGTCGGTCCAGCCGTCGTGTTCGTGGTGTTCGTCGCCTTCTGGGAGTACATGCACCGCGACGGCATGCGGCGACTGCTCGACAAGCGTCCCAGCCTCATGCCATCGCCGGTCACGGTCGTCGATCAGGCGCTGCTCAATTCGCAGGTCCGTGGCCAACTGCTCACCGGCCTCGGCTGGACCGCGTACGCGTCGTTCGTCGGCCTGGCCATCACCATCGTGCTCGGCATGACCCTTGCCGTCATCATGGCTCAGGCTGCCTCGATGGAACGTTCGCTCTACCCATACCTGGTGGCGCTTCAGGCCACACCGGTACTGGCCATCGTGCCGATCATCTACTCGGTGTTCGGTGGCGGAATGACCTCGCGTATCTACGTCTGCGTGATGATCTCGATCTTTCCGATCGTCACCAACACGCTGTTCGGACTCACCTCGGTCGACTCGTCACAGCACGATCTGTTCACATTGCGTCGGGCGTCGCGCCTCACTCGGCTGTTCAAGCTGCAGTTCCCGGCCGCCATGCCGGCGATCTTCACCGGCTTTCGCATTTCCGCCGGGCTCGCTGTCATCGGGGCCATCGTCGGTGAGCAGTTCTTCCGACAGGGCCAAAAGCCCGGCATCGGCATCGTCATGGAGCAGTTCCGGCAGAAGCTCCGATACCCCGCGATGTACGGCGGACTGCTCATCGCGGCGGCGCTTGGCATCACGGTGTTCTTCGTCTTCAGCTACATCAGCAGGCTTGTCGTCGGTCATTGGCACGAATCAACCCGCCGGTCGAGCTGACACCAAATTCTTATCCACCCAGAGGTCTCCGACCTCGTTACTCACCAGCGTGAACACCACAACAAGGAGCACACAAATGAACAAACGACGCAGCTCACAGCTGCTCGCACTTCCCGTCCTCGCCGCACTGGTACTCGGTGCCTGCGGCAGCGACAAGAAGTCCGACAGCGCTTCCACCGGGGGGACGGGGAGTCTGAAGGGCAAGTGTCCAGACATCGTGGCATTGCAACTCGACTGGATGCCCGAGGCCGAACACGGCTTCTTGTACCAGTTGGTCGGCGCAGGCTACGAGATTGACGCAGGCAAGGCATACGTCACAGGCCCGCTGATCGATGCCGCTGGCAACGACACCGGCGTAAAGGTGCAGATCCGTTCTGGTGGCGCTGCGCAGCAATACACCCCGGTCACGCAGATCATGTACAACGACGACAGCGTGCTGGCCGGTTACGTCTACACCGACGAAGCCATCCAGTTCTCCGACACCTTCCCGACGGTCGCGGTCGAGTCCGGCTTCGAAAAGAACCCACAGATGATCATGTGGGATCCGGTGACCTACCCCGACGTCAAGGGCATTGCCGATCTCGGCAAAGCCGAGGTCACGATTCGCTACTTCGGTGGCGCGGCGTACATGGATTACTTCACCGGCTCCGGCATCCTCTCGAAGGAGCAGGTCGATGGCTCGTACCAGGGTGACCCGGCCTTGTTCATTGCCGATGAGGGCAAGTCGGCTCAGCAGGGATTCGGCTCAGCAGAGCCGTACCTCTACAAGAACGAGTTGAAGGACTGGGGCAAGGACGTCAAGTACGAGTACATCAACGATGCAGGCTGGGAGAACTACGCCGAGTCGATCGCCACTCGTCCCGAGAACATCACGAAGTTCGCAGAGTGCTTCAAGGTGCTCGTGCCGATGATCCAGCAGGCCAGTATCGACTACCTCAACGACCCGGCCCGCACCAACGCGATCATCCTCGATGCGGTTGCCAAGTTCGGTAACGACTTTGGCTGGACCTACACCGCTGGTGCCGCCGCCTACGGCGTCGCGACCATCAAGGCCGACGGCCTTGTTGCGAACGGCCCCGATTCCACCGTCGGCAACTTCGACCTTGACCGAGTGAACAAGCTCATTGCGCTTGCGACCCCGATCTACGAAGGTCAAGGCACCCCGGCAAAGGCTGGCCTGAAGGCCGAAGACATCGTCACCAACCAGTTCATCGATCCGTCGATCGGACTCTGATGCTGTGACGATCCGGTGAGCTTCACCGTTTCGTCATGACGAAATGCACACCAAACCAGAGGCGCCGGCTGCGGCCGGCGCCTCTGGCGCGTTCAGACCTCGTTCGCCTTGGCGAGCATCACCTGCAGCAACACGTTGGCGCCCGCCTCGAGGTGGTGCGGGGCGGTGTACTCGGCAATGTTGTGCGACAGTCCGTTGTGGCTCTGTACGAACACCATCGATGTCGGGCACACGCGCGCCAGCATCTGCGCGTCGTGACCGGCCCCGCTGGGCATCCGGCGAGTGGAGTGGGCGAGTTGGGAAGCAGTCGCCTCGACCAGATCGATCATTGCGCTGTCGAACTGCACGGGCTCGAACCGGGCGAGCGTCGATCGGGTGATCGACACACCCTCGGCTGCTTCGAGGTCATCGCACAACTGGATGAATCGACGCTCGGCCTCCTGCAACAACTCCTCGTCGGTGTTGCGCAGGTCGACCGTGATGGTGGCCGACGCGTTGACGACGTTGACCAGGTTGGGCCTGAACTCGCAACGCCCGACCGTTGCCACCTGTGTTCCGCCCATGTCGGCACTGATCGTGCGCACCCCGACGGCGACGGCCGCAGCGGCATAGCCGGGGTCATGACGCATGTTCATGGGCGTGGTGCCGGCGTGTGCCGATTGGCCGGTGATGGTCACCTCGGTCCACGAGATGCCCTGCACGCCGGTGACCGCGCCGATGGTGATGCCTTCGCGTTCGAGAATGGGCCCCTGCTCGATGTGCAACTCGACGAAAGCGTAGGGAGATGATGCTGCCGGGCAGGGCATGGTGCCCACGTATCCGATGGCAGCGAGTTCGTCGCCCAGTCGTGCGCCATCATCGACGGCGCGCACGTCGAGCGCAACTTCGAGGGCTAGGCCGCCCACATGCACCAGGCTGCCCAGCATGTCGGGCTGGAAGCGTGCGCCTTCTTCGTTGGTGAAGAACGCAACACAGATCGGCCGAGTGGTGACCACACCATGCTGTTCGAGTGTTTCGATCACTTCGAGGCCCGCCAGCACACCAAGGTTGCCATCGAAGCGTCCCCCGGTACGTACGGTGTCGATGTGCGAGCCGGTCATGACCGGTGCCGCACCTACGTCGGTGCCCGCGCGGGTGGCGAACACGTTGCCGATGCCATCGACCACCACCGCCAACCCGAGGTCGCGCATCCACGACAGCACCAGATCGCGACCCTGTCCATCGGCCGGCGTGAGCGCCAGACGTGCGCACCCGAGCTCGCCGTTGTCGCCGCGCACTGTGCCGATCTCGCCCAACGCTTCGAGCCGTTGGCACAGCCTGTCGACATCGATGCGCAGATCGGACGGGGGGGTCATGTCAACGACCGAAGTCGAACCGGGCGATTTCGCGGAGCGCCTCGCACAACGCGGTGACGGAGCCATCGAACAGCTGCTTCCCCAACGCGGCCGTTGCGGCGGTCGGGTCGCCGACGTAGCCATCGGTGAAGAAGTCGTTCGACAGCCACCCGAAGCTCACTCGTCCACCGAACTTGACGTGCTTGTTGTGGGCCAGCGCCTCGGGCACGCGACGTTCGGCGAGCGCCATGTTCACCAAGTGCGGCGCGAGGTGAAGCATGAGTGATGTCTCGTCGGTGCCACCGTGCACTCCCATGCCCAGCTCGGCCTCGGGCGATACGCCGCCCTGATCGGCCGGCAGGCCGGGGTGAGCAAGAAACGTCATGAGCCCGTGCTTGAGTCGCAGCTCGCGATTGGCGACGTTCACCAATGCGCTGTTGCCGCCGTGACCGTTGAGGAACACGAGCCGTTTGGTGGGCGTGGTGGCGATGCACCGACCGAGATCGTCGAGCACGGCCAGCAGTGTGGTGGCCGACAACCACAGGGTGCCGGCTGACCAGGCGTGTTCGTTCGACTTGGTGTACTGCAATGTCGGGAGCAGCCACACATCGAGCTCGTCCCCCACTGCCGCGACTGCCGCCTCGGCGACGGCCGTGGCCACCACGGAGTCGGTGCTCAGGGGCAGGTGCGGCCCATGTTGTTCGATCGCGCCGAGCGGCTGCACAAGAATG
>JAYTNH010000222.1:0-2117 GCA_043748395.1 Ilumatobacteraceae bacterium
AGGTCGGGTGACTCGGGCGTGGTGTGACGTCCGGTGAGCGTGCCGATCAGGCCCGTGGCGCGGCCGGTGGATTGCAGAACCGACGCGATCAAACTGGAAGTGGTGGTCTTGCCATTGGTACCTGTGACTCCCACCATCGTGAGGGCGCGCGCCGGGAACGAGTGGAATGCAGCGGCCAAGCGGCCCATCGCCACACGCGAGTCGGAGACCAGGATCTGCGGTACTGAGCCGATAGCACGTTCATCGAGGACGCGTTCGACGAGCAAGGCGGTAGCGCCCGCCGCGACAGCGGCAGAGGCGAACTCATGGCCGTCGATTGTCTCGCCTGGTACGCAACAGAACAGCGCCCCAGGCTGCACCGCACGCGAGTCGTGCACCACATCACCAACCTCGATCGCGTGATCGCCCAACAACGCCTCGCGCCCAAGCCCCGCGTCGTGGACGATCTGCGACAACCTCATGACCACCGGGTCACCCGCCTGTATTGGTACAGCCGGTGTCGCCCGCCGTGGGGGTGATGTGCAGTTCATGAATCGCGGTGCGGGCAATGTCGGCGAACACCGGTGCCGCAGCAGTGCCACCGAAGCGGTCTTGCGTGGTCGGATCAGGCTCATCGATCGACACGAGAATGGTCACCTGCGGATTATCGGCGGGAAGGAATCCGACGAACGTGGCGAAGTAGGCACGCTGGCCTTCATCGCCCTGGTAGGTGCCGTTCTGTTGCACCTTGTATCCGGTGCCCGTCTTGCCGGCCGTCGAGATGTCGGCGAGCTGGGCCCGCGTGGCTGTACCTCGGCACACAACGTCGGTCAACAGGTCGATCATTGTCGCAGCGGTTGGCTCGGAGAGCACCCGATGCGTTGCCGATGGCGCTGAATCGAGCAACTTCCCATCGGCACCGATGGTGCCCTTCACCAACTTCGGGGCCACGTACAGGCCACCGTTGGCCACCGCGTTGACACCTGCGATCAGCTGCAACGACGTTGCCGAAAAGCCGTACCCGAAGCTGGCGCTCACCCGCTCGGTGCCCTCCCACTTTTCGGCCGGCTTCATGATGCCGGCACTCTCGCCCGGGAAGTCGAGGGCGGTCTTGTGACCGAAGCCGAACTGATCGAGGTACGAGCCCAGCCGCACGACGCCGACTCGTTCGGCCGTGAGCAGTGTGCCAATGTTGGACGAGTGGACGAGGATGTCGCGCACCGACATCGGCTCGGTCGCGTGCGGGTATGCGTCGGTGATCGTGAACTCGTACCGAGTGTCCTTGTCGAACACCATCGCACCGGGAACATCTAACACTGTGTCGGGAGTAGCAACCCCTACGTCGAGGGCCGCGGCGATGCTGAACACCTTGGCCACCGAGCCGGGCTCATAGGCCTCCACAGCCGCAAGGTTGGCCGAGGTCACACGAGCCACGCCATCGTCGCCTCGCCGGACGTTCGCGATCGAGTAGATCTCACCGCTACTGGTGTCCATCACAACCGCAGTGCCACCCTTGGCGATCAGCTCGTCGACACGCTTGAGCAACACCTGTTCCACTTGGAACTGCATCGAACGATCCAACGTGAGCACCATGTCGTCGCCAGGGATGGGGTCGGTCGTGGTAGCGCCTGCTCCGGGAATGGACCGACCATCACGATCGTGTTCGCGCACTCGTTCACCGTCGACGCCAGTGAGCAGGTCGTTGAACTGCATCTCGAGACCGGCCGTGCCCAGGCCATCGGGATCGGTACGACCGACCACGCTGCGCCCTACGTCGCCACTGGGCAAGATGCGCTTGCTCTCGCGAATCGACGCGACACCTGGCAACCCGAGGTCGAGCACCGACTGAGCGATGTCGTCGTCGACGAGTCGGGCGACGTAGACGAAGCTCTTGTCTTTGGCGATGAAGGAGTCCGCGAGCGACTGCTGGCGTTCTGGGGTGAGGTCGAGCATCTGCGCCAGCACTCGGGCGGTGCCGACTGCATCGATCACAGCTTTCGGATTGGCGGTCACCGTGGTGGCCGGAACCGAGATGGCCAGCTCGCCACCGTCGCGGGCGAAGATGGTGCCACGCGTGGCCTTCAACACGGTCTCGGTGGTGCGCTGGTCGAGACCCGCCGCACGAAGCGAGTCGGCCT
>JAYTNH010000223.1:0-2341 GCA_043748395.1 Ilumatobacteraceae bacterium
CGCAGCCCTCGCAGCCCTCATCGCCTTCGTCCACCTCCCCAAACACACACCCACCTCCGACAGACACGCCGTCGCTACCGGGACCGCGACTGGTGTCCGGCCATGAATTCCGCACCAGCGCTGAACTCCGTCCGAGCACACAAAGATGTCAGCGCCCCCGGCCGTGACGATGCCGAGCTCGCAATACAGGCGAACCCGGTGGCCCAGACCACCACGGTACGGTTCGGCGGAGTGCTCGTTCGGCCGTCTCGCTTGTTCGCCACGCTGTCGTTGAATATCTGCGATCAGCGATCGACAGTGTTGATGGCATTGGCCGCAATGGCCAGGTCCTCACGGCTCGTCACCACGAGCACCCGTGCCGAGGCCTGCGCCGCGGACACGTCCACATCGCCGGTTGCCGTTGCGTTGGCTCGTTCGTCGAGGGTCACACCGGCGAACGCAAACCGGGCGCTCACCCGCGTCCGCACCTCGGACGAGTGCTCCCCGACGCCGCCGGTGAAGACGAGGGCGTCGAATCCACCGAGAGAGGCCGCCATTGCACCCGCGCCCGCCGTCACGCGGTGGACAAACACGTCGATGGCGAGCCGCGCCCTTTCATCACCATCGTCACGCGCGGCCGTCACCGAACGGAGGTCGCCACTCACGCCAGAGAGTCCGAACAGCCCGGCGTGGCGCTCCAGGAGATCCTCAAGGGCGTCGACAGTGGTTCCGGTGCGCAAAAGGTGCAGGATCAGCCCGGGATCGACGGAGCCCGACCGCGTGGCCATCACCAGCCCGTCCAATGGCGTGAATCCCATCGTGGTGTCGATGCTGCGACCGCGGTCGATGGCCGCGACCGAGCATCCGCCACCCAAGTGACAGGTCACCAGCCGCAGCTCGGTCAGCGGCCGACCGAGTAGGACGGCGGCACGATGAGCAGCCCATTCGTGGCTGATGCCGTGGAATCCATAGCGGCGCAGGCCCCGCCCAATCCACTCATACGGTCCGCCGTATGCGGCCGCAGCCATTGTCATCGTGCGATGGAACGTGGTGTCGAACACGGCGACCTGGGGCACCGAAGGCTCGACGACTCGCCGCGCTGCGGTGATGCCGTCGAGCCCGGCGAGGTTGTGCAGGGGCGCCATGTCGGCGACCGAACGGATGGCCGCCTCGACCGCGGCATCGACGATCACAGGGCCGTCGAAGTGGTCCCCACCATGCACGATGCGATGGGCGACGGCAACGAGTGTGGCCGGATCGATGGGTGCCGCCCGCAGTTGGCGTTCGATCCCGGAGACCCGGTCCGGGCCCAGCTCATCGGTGCTTGCGTCTGCGCTCCAGCGTTCGACCAACGACGATGCCATCGAAGCCGCCTTGGAAACCGCCGTGGAACCCGCCGAGCCGTACAACCCGATCTTGACCGACGTCGAGCCCGTATTGATGACGACGACGGTCCGGTCAGGCATCCCACTTCCAGTTGCGGATGTCTGGCAGATCCTGGCCGACCGAGCGGATGTAGCTGCGATGGCGGACGAGCTCGTTGGTCATCAGTTCTCGCAGGTACGCGCCCGCCGGGCCGACTTCTGGGACCCGGTCGATCACGTCCATCACGAGGTGGAAGCGGTCGATGCGGTTCAGCACGCACATGTCGAACGGCGTCGTGGTGGTGCCCTCTTCGATACAGCCGCGTACGTGCAGTTGATCGTGGTTGTGGCGGCGGTACGTGAGACGGTGGATGAGCCACGGGTAGCCGTGGAAGTTGAACAGCACCGGCCGGTCGACACCGAACAGCGCGTCGAAATGGTTGTCGCTGAGCCCATGGGGGTGCTCGCTCTCCGGTTGCAATGCCATCAGGTCAACTACGTTCACAACCCGGATGCGCAGATGCGGCACGTGGCGCCGGAGGATGTCGACCGCGGCCAAGGTCTCGAGGGTGGGCACGTCGCCGCAGCAGGCCATCACCACATCGGGCGCGACACCGGCATCGTTGCTGGCCCACTCCCAGATACCGACGCCCTTGGCACAGTGGGCTATGGCCTGGTCGATGTCGAGGAACTGCAACGCAGGCTGCTTGCCGGCCACGATCACGTTCACCTGCTGACGACTGCGCAGGCAGTGGTCCGCGACCGACAACAGGGTGTTGGCATCGGGTGGCAGGTAGACCCGCACGTGCTCGGCCTTCTTGTTGACCACGTGGTCGATGAAACCCGGGTCCTGATGGCTGAAGCCGTTGTGGTCCTGGCGCCACACGTGCGAAGTGAGGAGATAGTTGAGCGACGCGATCTTCGGCCGCCATTCCAGTTCGCTGGACACCTTGAGCCACTTGGCGTGCTGGTTGAACATCGAGTCAATGATGTGGATG
>JAYTNH010000224.1:0-2551 GCA_043748395.1 Ilumatobacteraceae bacterium
CCTCCGGGTCGACCGGTGAGCGGTAGCGCGATGACATCGCCCCATTATGCCGGTGCCTGTATGCCGGTGCCTGTATGCCGGTGCACGGTGACGCTGCGCCCGGATTCAATCGAGCCGGATGACACCTGCAGCGTCGAGCGTGACAGCGCGACCCACCCACTCGCCCGAGCACATGGCCGTGCCGAGCAGCCGGTCGGTGCTGGTGCCCCACGCGCGGCGGCCATCGGCGAGCAGGCAGGTGGCCAATGCCGTCTCGGGCGCGCCGTCCCGGTCGTGCATCACGGTGTATGCCTCGATGGTTGCGGTGCCGGCCGCATCGGCAGGCTGGGCCACGTCACGCCGGGGCATCGCGTCGATCTCGGCCTGAGGGTGGGCGTGTCGGAAGCCGTGGTCTGTGGGCTGCGTGGAGTACACGCCGAATGCGTGCTTGGTGGTGAAACCGCCATTTCCCCACACCAAGCCGCGTTCGCCCGGCTGATCGCGAAGGTCGTCCATCATCGTGGCGATGGCATGCATCACGTAGTTGTTCCACGGTCCGCCTGCAAACGACAGGCCACCCGTTCGCGTGAGTTGGCCGTCGATGGCCAAACCGAGGCTCTGCGCACCCAATTGCACTGCCGCCGGGAAGCACGAGTACAGGTCGACCAGACCCACGTCGCCGATGGTGCAGTCGGCCAGTTCGAGCGCCCGACGTCCTCCCAGTGCGATGGCCGGGGTCTCGGCGAACGACCAGCGGTTGCTCACGAACGCGTGCTCATGGCAATCGGCGCCGGCCTGTACGAACACCCATCGATCGCGTGGAATGCCGAGCGCAGCAGCCTTCTCGGCCGAACAGATGATGAGCGCGGCTGCCATGTCGACGTCGTTGTTCGAGTTCATGTACTTCGTGTACGGATACCCCACCATGCGGTTGGAGGCACTGGGGGTGCGGATCTGTTCGGCCGACATGGCGTCGCGAGTCCAGGCGTTGGGATTGCCGGCAGCGACAGTGCTGAACCGCGACCACAGCTCGCTGATGTGCACCAGGTGGTCGTCGACCCCGCGTTGCGCTGCGGCGCGGATGGCCGTCTCGAACATGGGGTACACCTGCACCGGAGCGCCGATCGAGCGGGCGGTCTCGATCGGGTGGTTCATCGTGAGTTCCTCGCCGACGATGCGCGGCGGCGCGTCGGCGGGAGCCTTCTGCCACTCGATCTCGGCGCCGGCCCGGCGATAGCGCATGCGTGTGCGCCACGCCTCGCCGCCCGTGAGGATGGCGAGGTCGAGCTCGCCGCGCTGAATCTCGCCGGCCGTGAGGTTCACCAAGCTCTGCGGACTGTTGCCACCATTGGTCGTGTACGCCAACTCGCGCGGTTCGAGCCCGAGCCGATGTGCCACGAGGTGCGCTGGGTTGCCGTAGCGCCAGCTCAGCAAACTCACGACACGAATCGAGTCGGGTTCGGGTGCTCCCGCAAGGCCTGCGTCGGCCGCCGCGAGGTCGATCGCCTCACACATCAGTGCCACAGGTTCGAGGCCGCCTTCGAACGTGTCGGTGCGGTGCAGGAACTGGCCGGAGCCGATGAGCACGGGCGTGCGCGGATCGATGGTCACCGCAGCAGGTTACGGATCGCTGCACCAGAGCCAAAGTTCGCTGCGAAGGGGTAGGGGCGTATGCTCGCCGCGATGTCGTCCATTGCCATCGGCTCCGATCACGCCGGTTTCGACCTGAAGCAGCACGTCGTGGCCGTGTTGCGCGCCCAAGGGCACGACGTCGCCGATCTGGGCACGCACAGCGCCGAGAGCTGCGATTACCCACCCATCTGTGCGGCGGTTGGGCGAGCGGTACGCGACGCCGACGCCGAGTTCGGCATCGTCATCGGCGGCAGCGGCCAGGGCGAACAGCTTGCCGCCAACAAGGTGCACGGCGTGCGTGCGGCGCTCTGCAACGACCTGTACACCGCTCGCATGGCTCGCGCTCACAACGACGCCAACGTGCTCAGCATGGGTGGCCGTGTCGTGGGCATCGGCCTGGCCGAAGAGATCCTCGCGCTGTTCCTCACGACGCCCTTCGAGGGCGGTCGTCACGCGCGCCGTGTCGAGCAACTGATGGCTATCGAGGCCGAAGAGTCGAGCACCCCCACAAGCACCCTCCACAAGCACGAACCGGAGAACTGATGCCCTTCCCGTCCGACACCGCACCCGACACCGTCGTGTCCGACCTCATTGCGCGTGAGGTTCAGCGCCAAACCACCGGTCTGCAGCTCATCGCCAGCGAGAACTTCACCTCGCCGGCGGTCATGCGCGCCGTGGGCAGCGTGCTCACCAACAAGTACAGCGAGGGCTACCCCGGCAAGCGTTACTACGGCGGCAACGCAGTGGTCGATGAGATCGAGTCGTTGGCGATTGAGCGAGTGAAGCAGATCTTCGGTGCCGACCACGCCAACGTGCAGCCGCACAGCGGCGCCAACGCCAACATGTGCGCGTATCAGGCTTTGCTCGAGCCTGGCGACAAGGTGCTCGGGCTCAGCCTCGACCACGGCGGTCACCTCACCCACGGGTCACCGGTGAACGC
>JAYTNH010000225.1:0-2973 GCA_043748395.1 Ilumatobacteraceae bacterium
GCCCAGGCGCACTCTGCTGGGATCAGGGTGAAGATGATCACCGGCGACCACGCAGCCACTGCAGCCTCGATCGGCACCCAGCTCGGGCTCACCGGCGAAACGATCACCGGCGCGCAGCTCGATCAGCTCGATGACGACGAGCTGGATCAGCGGATCGACGACATCACCGTGTTCGCACGAGTCGCTCCCGAGCACAAGATGCGCCTCGTCGGCGCGCTGCAGCGACGCGGCAACGTCGTGGCGATGACCGGCGATGGGGTGAACGACGCTCCGGCACTGAAGAAGTCGGACATGGGGATTGCGATGGGCATCACCGGCACCGAAGTCACCAAGGAAGCGGCGACGATGGTGCTCACCGACGACAACTTCGCCACCATCGTGCATGCGGTGCGACGCGGCCGCACCATCTACGACAACATCGTCAAGTTCGTGCGATTCCAGCTCAGCACCACCCTCGGGTTCGCGATCCTGTTCCTCCTGGCAGCCGTGTTTGATGTGGCCGGAGGGAAGCCCTTCGCAGCGATCGCCATCCTGTGGGTGAACGTGATCATGGACGGACCGCCGGCCATGGCGCTCGGCGTCGACCGACCCGCAAGCAGCATCATGCAGCGCCGGCCACGCCCACTCGACGAACGCATCCTCACCCGGTCGCGCTGGATCGCCGTCGGGTTCTCGTCGGCGGTGATGGCGCTCGGCACGCTCGGAGTGCTCGTCTGGGCCCCCGGCGATGCGATCGCCGGCACCGTCACGATCGCCGGCACGATGGCCTTCAACACGTTCGTCCTGTTCCAGTTCTTCAACATCCTCAACGTCCGCAGTGACCGCGAGTCGGTCTTCCACCGCGACACGCTGAGCAATCGGGTGCTGTGGCTGGCGCTCGCAGTCGTGCTGCTCCTGCAGGTCGGTGTCACCCACTTCGGGCCGATGCAGCAGCTGTTCGACACCACCTCGATCTCCGCAGCACAGTGGCTGGTCTGCATCGCCGTCGCCTCGTCGGTGTTGTGGCTCGAGGAGACCCGCAAGCTCATCATCCGTAAGCAAACGAAAGAGATCTAATCATGAAGTGCCCGACATGCACCGATTCCACCCTCGTCATGGCCGACCGCTCCGGCATCGAGATCGACTACTGCCCGACCTGCCGGGGAGTGTGGCTCGACCGCGGTGAGCTCGACAAGATCATCGAGCGCAACGCCGCAGCAACCGCGCCGGCACCCCAGCCGACGAGCTCACCCGATCGGCAGCCGGCGCCACGCGTCGAGCGTCGAGATGATGACGATGACGACGACGATCGTCGCCGCGACCGCGACCGCGACAACGACCGCGACCGCAACAGCGACAGCGCCTACCCCAAGAAGAAGAAGCGTTCGTCGTTCCTCGGCGACATCTTCGAGTTCTGACCCGTCACTCCACACCGTTCACCACTCACCCTTCATCACTCACCCTTCATCACTCACCCTTCATCAGACAGAGGACCCGATGTTCAAGAACACCATGAAGACCACCGTGCTGCTTGCCTCGCTGGGCGGGCTCATCATCGCCGTCGCCGGAGTGATCGGTGGCGGTAGTAGCACCTCGCTCACGATCGGCATCGGCATCGCGCTGCTGATGGTCGGCGGCTCGTACTGGTTCAGCGACAAGCTCGCCCTCAAGTCGGCCGGCGCAGTCGTGATCACCGAAGCCGACAACCCCGAGTTCTACGGCATGGTGCAGTCGCTGGCCCAGCGCGCCGGCATGCCCATGCCACGCGTCGCAGTCTCTCCGAGCGAGCAGCCCAACGCGTTCGCGACAGGTCGCAGCCCAAAGCGCGCCGTGGTGTGCGCCACCGACGGCCTGCTCAGGGCGATGCCGCGCCACGAGATCGAGGCAGTCATGGCCCACGAGCTCATGCACGTGAAGCACCGTGACATCCTCATCGGCTCGGTCGCCGCGGCGATCGCGACCGCGATCAGCTACGTCGCCCAGATGGCGATGTTCTCGTCGATGTTCGGTGGCGGCAGCGACGACGAGGACAGGCCGAACCCGCTGGCGATGCTGCTCGTATCGCTGCTTGCGCCGGTCGCCGCGATGCTCATCCAGATGGCTGTGTCGAGGTCGCGCGAGTTTGAGGCCGACCGAGGCGCCGCCGAGCTGCTCGGCACCGGCGAAGGACTGGCCACTGCGTTGGAGCGCATCGAGGTGCTCGCCGTTCACCGCCCGATGGCCATCGCCCCCGCACAGGCGCAGGCCTACATCCACAACCCACTGGCAGAGGCGCGCGGAGCCCAGGGTCTGAAGATGGCCAAGCTGTTCAGCACCCACCCCGCCACCGACGAGCGCGTCCGCCGGCTTCGCGAGTTCCGATCAGCCGCCTGATCACCGAGCCGAATCGCCGGGCCCGATGGTTGGGCCCGGCGGGTAACCCGGTCAGCCGACCGAGCCTTCCATCTGCAGTTCGATGAGGCGGCTCCACTCGACGGCGTACTCCATCGGCAAGGTGCGTGTGATCGGCTCGATGAAGCCGTTCACCACCATGCCCATGGCCTGCTCGGCCGACAGCCCGCGGCTCATGAGATAGAACAGTTGCTCGTCGGCAATCTTGCTGACCGTCGCCTCGTGACCGATCTGCGCATCGCGCTCGCCCACTTCCATGTACGGGAACGTGTTGCTCGTGCTCTGCTCGTCGAGGATGAGAGCGTCGCACTGCACATGACTCTTGCAGCCGTACGCGCCTTCCTCGACCCGCACCAGTCCGCGGTATGTGGTGATGCCACCGTCTTTGCTGATGCTCTTCGACACGATCTTGCTGGTGGTCTCGGGAGCGGCATGGATCATCTTGGCGCCGGCATCTTGATGCTGGCCAGCGCCGGCGTAGGCAACCGACAACACCTCGCCCGTGGCCTTGGGCCCCATCAGGTACACGCTGGGGTACTTCATGGTGAGCTTCGAGCCGATGTTGCCGTCGATCCACTCCATGTGGCCTTCGGCCTCGACACG
>JAYTNH010000226.1:0-5812 GCA_043748395.1 Ilumatobacteraceae bacterium
CAGCTCAACCGAGCTGCATCCGAGGAGCTTCAGGTGCTGGGCGCGGTGGTGCATGCCGTCACCGACGTGACCGGTTACGGCCTGGCCGGCCACGGCTGGGAGATGGCCGAGCGCGGCGACGTACAGGTCGTGGTCGACACCGACTGCTTGGTGAGCTACCCGGGCGCACGCGAGGCAGCCGACCGGGGCGTGCGTACGGGTGGCGACCCACGCAACCGCGACTACGTCGCGGGCCACATGGCATCTTCCGCGTCGGCGTCCGGCGAGGCATTGTGCATGGATCCCCAAACGTCGGGCGGACTGCTCGCTGCGGTCGATCCGTCGGCCGTCGGTTCGCTGAGTTCGATGTGGTGGCGTGTCGGCGAGGTCGCGGCCGGCCCCGCGTCCATCGTGCTGCGCTGATCGTCGTGGCCGCACCGGGCCGAGCGCCCACTCGCACGCTCGAAAGAGCGCTGTGGGATGCCGGCCACGACGTGGTGGTGGGAATCGACGAAGTAGGCCGAGGGGCGTGGGCCGGACCACTGATGGTGGGGGCCGCGGTGCTGCCGCGAGGTCGTCGCGTGAACGGTGTGCGCGACTCGAAGGTGCTCACCGAAGCAGGCCGCGAGGCGCTGTTCGATCGTGTCGCCGACTGGTGCGAGACGTGGGCGGTGGGCGGGGCTTCGTACGCCGAGTGCGACGAGCTGGGCATGGCTGCGGCGCAGCGTCTGGCGGCGCAACGGGCGATCGAGGGTCTGTCCGTTCGGCCCGATGCTGCAGTAGTCGATGGCAACTGGAACTTCATCGGGTCGTTGGTGCCGCATGTGCAGATGCGCGTGAAGGCCGACCTCACGTGTCTTGCCGTATCGGCCGCCAGTGTGCTCGCCAAAGTCACTCGCGATCGGCTCATGCGTGAGGCGGCCGAGCACTACCCGGCGTGGGCGTTCGAGGGCAACAAGGGCTATCCGTGCCCGATCCACAAGGCTGGGCTGCAGGCCTACGGACCATCAGCGATCCATCGTCGCACCTGGGTGTTCATGGACCACTACGTGCCGTGGCCCGGCGTGCCGCGTGTGGTGCGGCCCGAGCAACCCACGCTGTTCTGACACCCACCGGCCGAAGCGGTCAGGCTGGTGGCGACCAGGTCTGCCCCCGGCTGTCGGGCAGCGCGATGTAGCGACCGTTCTCGTCGGCGACGAGGCCGAGCAGGGCAGGATCGCTGGTGGCCAACGGGGCATCGCGGGCGAGCGCCAGCGCGGCCGCGCAGCAGTCGGCGATGCTGACCGCCCGCCTGGTGCGGTGGTAGTGCGCGGCGCGAAGTGCGGCGGCGTCGAACGCCATCTCGTTGTCGACCGCCGAGATCGTGAGCCCGAGTGCGAGCAGATCGGCCTCGAGCACCTCACGCGGCACCCCCTGGAGGCGCATCATGCGGTCGAGTGTCTCGGCCAGGTTGACACCCGACATGAGCACCTGTTCACCCGACAGCACGAGGTCTTCCACCGCATCGGCTGCGGCCATCTCGTCGGCTAGGTAGGCCTCAAGGGCGTACGCGTCGAGCACGATCACGCTGCTCCTCCCGTTCGGCTTCTTCCTCGCGTGCCGCGCGGCGACCTTCGTCGATGGTTTCCGTCGTGAGATTGCGGTACTTGCCGCGGAGGTTGCGGATCGCGTCGGGGTCGTAGGGACGCACGACGAGTCCGTTCGAGGTGTCGAACACGATCACGCGGTCGGTGTTCCAGCGCTTACGAACCTCGGCGGGAATGGAGATCTGCCCGTTACTGGTGACCTTCATGATGGTGGACGTGTAGGTGGCGCCGTTCATGGCGTCATCATACAGAAGGTCGGAATCGTTGTATACGGTGATTCGGGTGCTCGGTCACCTCGTGCTCGGTCACCTCACTTCGATTTCGATTGCGACAGCTGCGCTGCTCAATGATTGTGAATCGGCCTGGCTCGGGAACCTCGGCGGTGAGGCGGGGTTGGGCGCCGTCCCACCGCCGAGATTGCGGGGCGTGGGCCGCCCGGCTCAGGAATCGAAATCGAAGTGACGTGACGTGACGTGACGTGACGTGGAGCTAACGGAGCGCTTGCTCGAGGTCGGCGACCAGATCGGCGGCGGATTCGATGCCGACCGAAAGTCGCACCAGGTTGTGGGGTACCTCGAGCGGCGATCCGGCAACAGACGCGTGGGTCATGCGGCCGGGGTGCTCGATCAGGCTCTCGACCGCGCCGAGTGACTCGGCCAGGGTGAACAGCGTGGTGTTGGCGGCGACCCGCAGCGCGGCAGGCTCGCCGTCGCGCAACGTGAAGCTCACCATGCCGCCGAAGTCGAGCATCTGCTTGGCGGCCGCAGCGTGACCAGGGTGATCGGGTAACTGCGGATACAACACACGCTCGACGGCCGGGTGGCCCAACAGGAGATCGACCACAGCGCGGGCATTGGAACAGTGACGCTCCATGCGCACTGCCAACGTTTTCACTCCACGCAGTACGAGGTAACAGTCGAATGGTGCCGGCACAGCGCCGGCCGCGTTCTGGCTGAACCGGAGTCGCGCCGCGAGGTCGTCGTCGTTGACTGCGAGGAACCCGCCCACCACGTCGCTGTGGCCGCCGAGGTACTTGGTGGCCGAGTGCACCACGATGTCAGCGCCGAGCTTGAGCGGTTGCTGCAGGTACGGCGTTGCGAACGTGTTGTCGACGCACACGATGGCGCCGCGCGCGTGAGCAATTGCGCAGATGGCCTCGATGTCGAAGCAACGCAGCAGGGGGTTGGTGGGCGTCTCGAGCCACACCAGCCGGGTGTCGGTCGGCCAGTTGGCCACGACTGCATCGAGGTCGAGCAGGTCGACCGCCGACCAGGCAAGGTGGGTGTGCACCTTCGCGATGAGCCGGAACGTGCCGCCATATGCGTCGTTGCCGAGCAATACGCGTTCGCCCGGACCGAGCAAGCGGAGCACGTTGTCCTCTGCTGCGAGCCCGCTGGCGAAGGCGAGGCCGTGGTTGGCCAGTTCGAGGCTGGCAACACACGTCTCGAGTGCGGTGCGGGTGGGGTTGCCGCTACGCGAGTACTCGTAGCCCTGATGCTCGCCCACTGATTGTTGTGCGAACGTGGTGCTGAGCGAGATGGGCGTGACCACCGCACCGGTTGTCGGGTCGGGCGCTTGCCCGGCGTGGATGGCGCGAGTGTCGAAACCCCAGCCGTCTTGTTGCTCGATCTCACCCATGCTGCTCACCCATGATTGCGCTCGCTCTCAGTTGCCACGGCTTCGAAGTATGTGAGCAAGTCGGTGCGCGTGAGCACGCTGAGCGGACGCCCACCCGACAGCACCAACAGCGCCGGTGACCGATCGAGCATCTCGACGGCGAGGCCGACCTTTTGCCCGGCCCCGATGGTGGGCAGCTTGGGCCCCATCACGTGCTCGACGGCCGTGGTCATGATCGAGGGATCGCGGTACACAGCCTCCATCAGATCGAGTTCGTCGACAGCGCCCGACACTTCGGCAGCCGCGAACGGGGGAGTGTTCTTGCACACAGGAATCTGGCTGATGCCGTTGGCGCGCATCAGGTCGATCGCTTGGCGCACCGTGGCCGACGGGTTGACGTACAGCAACGATGGCGTGTCGCCACGCGTGTCGAGCACGGCGCCCACGCATTGGTCGCACTCGCGGATGAAGCCGAAGTTGGCCATCCAGTCATCGTCGAACAGTCGCGAGAGATAGCCGCGGCCCGAGTCGGGGTTGAGCACCACGATGATGTCGTCGGGGCCTGCCGCCTTCGCGATCTTGATCGCCGCTGCTGCTGCAAGCCCGCCGGACCCGCCGATGAGGATGCCCTCCTCGCGGCTGACCTGGCGGGCGGTGAGGAATGCCTCTTCGTCGCTGATCGGGATGATTTCGTCGTAGAGGTCGCGATCCCATGCAGCGGGGTAGAAGTCTTCGCCAACACCTTCCACCAGGTACGGCCGACCGCTTCCGCCCGAGAACACCGATGCATCGGGATCGGCGGCAATGATGCGAATGGCTGGGTTCTGCTGTTTCAGATAGCGCGCCACTCCGGTGATGGTGCCGCATGTGCCGGCGCCGGCGACGAAGTGGGTGATGCGACCACCGGTCTGCTGCCACAGTTCGGGACCGGTGGTGAGTTCGTGCGCACGCGGGTTGTTGGGGTTGGCGTACTGGTTGGGCCGGAACGCGTTGCGCTCGTGGGTGAGACGTTCGGCCACGCTGTAGTAGCTCAGCGGGTCGTCGGGCTGCACCGCCACAGGGCACACCACCACCTCGGCACCGTACGCACGCAGGAGTGCGACCTTCTCGGGTGCCACCTTGTCGGTCATCACGAACACGCACTTGTAGCCACGCTGAGCAGCCACGATGGCGAGACCGACGCCGGTGTTACCGCTGGTGGGCTCCACAATGGTGCCACCCGGTTGCAACAGTCCTTCGCGTTCGGCGGCCAACACCATCTCAAGCGCCGGGCGATCCTTCGCCGAGCCGCCGGGGTTGGTGGTCTCCATCTTCATGGTGAGCAGCGCCGGAATGTCGTGCAGTTCGCTGATGCGCTTGAGCCGCACCAAGGGTGTGTTGCCGATGAGGTCCAGCACGCTCTCGGCGATGTTGGTTCCGTGGAGCCGAGCATCGGCAGCGTTGTTTCCCCAAGCCATGCGATGAGGTTACCGACCCGCACCGGTGCGAACTCCTGACGCACGACGCCGTCTTGGGCTTGAGCGTCAGGACTTCCGGCGCGGAGCCAGCTGTGGCACCCCTTGAGTACCGTGGCGGACATGAGCGCCGCGCCATGAACGACACAGGTCAGCAGTGGCAGGTGGAGCAGGTGCTCGCCCTCGCGCCGCGGCCGTCGTCGGTGGCTGCAGCGCAGCCGCTGGCCGTGCCGTCGCGCTGGGCCGCCAGTGGCTGCGACGACCGTGCTGTGTGGGGCCGCTGCATCGGTACCAGCGCCGAGCCGTACGACACGGTGGTCGATCATGTCGAGGTGGCGTTCCGCTGCACGTGCCCCAGTCGCGCCCATCCGTGCAAGCACGCCATGGCGTTGCTGTTGTTGTGGGTACGTGGTCAGGTGCCGCATGGCGAACCGTCCGGGTTCATCACCAGTTGGCTGGCTCGTCGCGTCACGCCCTCGGCGGCGCCCGAGCCGATTGTCGAACCCGCCCCCGACGCCGAGCGGCCCACCGCTGTTCCCGAGCCATTGCCTGCGCCTCCAATCGACCCCACATCAAGCCGCGACGATCGCGTCGCGCGCATGCGGGCGGGGTTGGCCGATCTCGACCGCTGGATCGACGATCGCATACGTACCGGTCTCGCCGATCCTTCGCTGAGCCGCTACGCCACCTGGGACGATCTGGCCGCGCGATTGGTCGATGCCCAGGTGGGTGGCCTCGCCAACCGCGTGCGTCGCTTGGCCGGTCTCGTCGGAAATGGTGCGCACTGGCACGGGCAAGTGCTCGCCGAGCTCGGCCAACTGCACCTGTTGGCAACCGCCGGGCGTCACTTGCCCGACCTACCGCCCCACGTGGCCGACTCGGTCGCCGTTGCGCTCGGGTGGCAGGTGCGCCAGGCCGATGTGCTCGCCGGCGTGCCCGATACCGACCACTGGGTGGTGATGGGTCGCAGCGACACCCGCGAAGACCGCATCGAGGTGCGTCGCTTCTGGCTGCGCGGTGCAGCGACCGAACGGTGGGCGATGTTGCTGTCGTTCGCGGCGTACGGCCAGAGTCTCGACGACTCGCTCGTGGTGGGTGGCACCGTGCACGCCGACCTGTTCCGTTACCCGGGAGCCCTCGGGCTGCGCGCGTTGTTGGGTCCCGTCCACGAGCGGT
>JAYTNH010000227.1:0-5673 GCA_043748395.1 Ilumatobacteraceae bacterium
ACCGTGCGCGTGTTGGTCGACGAGCCAGGGGTGGCGCGCAGTACGCGCGAGGCCCCCGAAATCGACGGCATCATCGAGGTGCCTCACACGCTTGGGGTCGGCGAGTTCCACACGGTGAGAATCACCGATGCGATGGGCCCCGATCTCGTAGCGAGCGCCATCTGATGCCGGTCGATCCGTCCGCCGTTGCCACGTGGGCCAACCTGGTCACGGTGGCGCGGGTGCTCATCGCTCCGCTCATGTTCTGGCTCATTCCAGCCGACGGCGCCGGCTCGTGGGTGGCGTTCGGCATGTGGTTCGTGTTGTGTACCAGCGACGGCATCGACGGCTACTTGGCCCGCCGCCACGGCAGCACCACTGCCGGGGCGTTCCTCGATCCGCTGGCCGACAAGATCTTGGTGCTCGGTGCCATGTTCACGCTGGTGCGTAGTGATGTGTTCTGGATTGTGCCAGTGGTCATCATCGCTGCCCGCGAGCTGTCCATCAGCTTGTATCGCACCTTTGTCGGGGCCAAGGGCATCAGCGTGCCGGCGAGCAAGGTGGCCAAGTGGAAGACCGTCACCCAACAGCTGGCCGTCGGTTTCGCCATCGCGCCGCTCACCGCCGTCGATGCGACGTGGCTGTGGCTGTGGCTGCTGTGGATCTCGGTCGCGCTGGCCGTGATCAGCGGCGGTCAGTACATGTGGCGCGCACGTCAGTCGAAGACGGCCCCTGTTTCCAGCTTGGCGGGCTGATCAAGTGCGCTGCGATGTGTTGGCCGTCGGCACCGAGTTGTTGCTCGGGCAGATCACCGACACGAACAGCCAGTGGATGGGCGAGCAGCTCGCGGCGGCCGGCATCGACTCGTTGTTGCAGGCCAAGGTGGGCGACAACCTGACGAGAGTAACGACGCAGCTCCGCCGCATGTTGGCCGATGCCGATGCCGTGATCATCTGCGGTGGCCTCGGCCCGACGCACGACGACCTCACCCGAGAGGCGATTGCCGCGGTCATGGGCGTCGAGCTGATCGAAGATCCGGCAGTTGCCGATGTGATCCGCGTGATGTTCGAGTCTCGCAGTCGGTACATGGCCGCCAACAACCTTCGCCAGGCTCAGGTGCCCCAGGGTGCAACGGTCATCCCGCAGACCCGCGGCACGGCGCCAGGGCTCATCTGCCCGGTCGCGATCGATGGCGTGTCGAAGGTGATGTATGCCGTGCCCGGTGTGCCGCACGAGATGAAAGAGATGTTCGCGCGAGCGCTGCTGCCCGACCTATTGGCGCGTGGTGGTGAAGCAGGCAGCATCGTGAGTCGCACGTTGCGCACATGGGGTGAAAGCGAGAGCGGTCTCAACGAGCGCCTCGACCCGATCATCGGCCGCCTCGAGGCGGCAGGCAACCCGACGTTGGCGTTCCTGGCCAGCGGGTGGGAGGGGCTCAAGATTCGGTTGACGGCCAAGGCCGCATCGGTGGCCGCGGCCACGTCACTGCTCGAGCCCTGGGAGGCCGAGGTTCGCAACGAGTTGGGCATCCAGGTGTTCGGCGTCGACGACGACACCATGGAGTCGGTGGTGTTGCAGTTGTTGCGTGATCGTGGGCTCTCGCTCGGGCTCGCCGAATCGGTCACCGGGGGATTGGTGGCCGGCCGCATCACGGCCGTGCCCGGGGCAAGCGACGTGTTCCGCGGCTCGATCGTCAGCTACGCCAGCGCGGTGAAGTTCGATCTGCTCGGTGTGCCCAATGGCCCAGTAGTGAGCGAGCAAGCGGCCGCAGCGATGGCCGTGGGCGCACGCCGCGTGTTGGGTGCCGACGTCGGCTTGGCGCTCACGGGTGTCGCCGGCCCTACCGAGCAGGACGGCATGCCGGTCGGAACGTTGTGCGTGGCGATTGCGCATCGCGACTCGACATCAGCGTTCACGCTCCGTATGCCTGGCCAGCGTGAGCAGATGCGTCAGATGAGCGTGATCAGCGCCCTCGACCTGCTCCGCCGTCAACTGCTCGACTCCGCGTAGGCTGACGTTCACGTACGAGAGGCCCTCGTAGCTCAATGGATCAGAGCAACCGGTTTCTACCCGGTCGGTTGGGGGTTCGAGTCCCTCCGGGGGCACCGATCCGCAATGGGGTTGCCCGAGCGAGCACGACCGGAATCTAGCAACACGCAACGGTCGCCCTTCGTTCGTGCTGATCAGTCCCGGTCTATGGTCATCGTGCTGCGCTGTCATGCGATCCGACATGCGGTGTCGGCTTACGTGACAGCGTCGGGCGTGTCGGGCGAGGCGTAGGGAAACAGCCCCTCGCGCCCTACCCTGGAGTAGTCCATCGACGATCCAGGGGTTCGTGTGAGGCCAGCAGTCAAGTTCAAAAAGGGTGACACCATCATCTACCCGCAACACGGCGCATGCATCGTGGTGGGCACCAAGAAGATGGAAGCGTTCGGAAGCGTTCAGGAATACCTCATCTTGCGTACCGTGATCAACGAGATGACGCTCTCCGTGCCGACTGCACAGGCCGAGTCGGTGGGCGTGCGCCCTCCGGTGAACCCCGACGAGCTCGAAGACCTGGTGTCGGTGCTGTCGAAGCCCGACCCGCGCGTGCCGTCCAACTGGAGCCGCCGGTTCAAGAATCACCAAGAGAAGCTCAAGAGCGGCGATGTCTACCAGGTGGCCGAAGTCGTGCGAAATCTTGCGGCTCGCAATCGCGATGCGTCGTTGTCGGCTGCCGAGCGCACCATGTACGACCGTGCCCGCATCAACCTCATCAGCGAGATTGCTCCGGCGTTGAAGGTGAGCGCCGAAGAGGCCGAGAAGTACCTCGACGAGGCGCTTGCGCGCGGCGTGCTCAAGGCACCGAAGGAAGCTGCCAAGAAGAAGGCCTGACGTCGCACCATCTATGGTGCTGGCATGACAACCCGACTCACGATCAGTCGCGAAGAGCTCGAGGCGATGATTCGCGTCGGCGATATCGACACGGTGCTGATGGTGTTCCCCGACCTGCAGGGACGCCTGATCGGCAAACGCACCACCGGCCGTTTCTTCGTCGATCATGTCGCCGACGATGGCACCGAGAACTGCGACTACCTCATCGCCTGCGACATCGACAACAACCCGGTGCCCGGTTACCGGTTCGCCAGCTACGAGCAGGGGTACGGCGACATGCTGGCCAGCGCCGACTGGAACACCGTGCGCGTCACCCCGTGGGTCGATCGCACCGCAATGATCATGTGCGACCTGTTCGACGTGACCACCGGCGCGCTCATCGAGGTCGCCCCGCGCACGATGTTGCGCCGCCAGGTGCAGCGCGCCGAGTCGCTCGGCTACCTGCCGATGGTGGCGAGCGAGATCGAGTTCTACCTGTTCAACGACACCTACGACGAGGCCCACGCGAAGGGCTACCGCGACCTCTCACCGCACTCGCCGTGGCTCGAGGACTACCACGTGCTGCAGACCACCAAGGACGAGTACATCATCGGCCAGATCCGACGCGGTCTCGAAGCTGCAGGCGTGCCGGTCGAGTTCAGCAAGGGCGAGGCAGGTAGAGGCCAACACGAGATCAACCTCGACTACACCACCGCCGTCGAGATGGCCGACCGCAACCACGTGTACAAGAACGCGGCCAAGGAGATCGCCCACCTCAACGGGCGATCGATCAGCTTCATGGCCAAGTACGACTTCGACGACACCGGCTCGTCGTGCCACATCCACTCCAGCCTGTGGTCGCTCGACGCCCAGACGGCGCTGTTCGACGACCACGACCAGCCGCACGGCATGAGCCAGTTGTTTCAGCACTACCTCGCCGGTCTCATCGCCACCGCCCGCGAGTTCAGCCTGCTCTGGGCCCCCACGATCAACAGCTACAAGCGCTTCCAGCCGGGCTCGTGGGCGCCCACGGGCATCGGGTGGGGTGTCGACAACCGCACGTTGGGGTACCGCAAGGTGGGCCATGGCGCAGGCACACGCGTCGAGTGCCGAATCCCCGGCAGCGACGCCAACAGCTACTTCGCCTTCGCCGGCACCCTGGCAGGTGGCCTCTACGGCATCGAGCACGAGCTCGAGCTGCCCCCGCCGTTCGTGGGCAACGGCTACGAGGCGCCCGACATCGATCGCATCCCCTGGAACCTGCCCGATGCGATCGCGCTGTGGGAGGGCTCGTCGATCGCACGCGAGTGCTTCGGCGACGATGTGCACCATCACATCCTCACCATGGCCAGGGCCGAGTGGCTGGCGTTCAACCGCAGTGTCACCGACTGGGAGCGCCGCCGCTACTGGGAACGCATCTGACCGCTGCCGGCCACGAACTCGACCACCACTGGAAGGTGGTCGGACAACTCGTGCCAGCTCTGGCCGCCGGCAGGCACCTGCTCGCTAATCAGCGCCGCGGTGTTCGGAACCAGCACGTAGTCGAGTCGTTGACTTGGGAGGATCGACGGATTCGTGTCGTCGCCACCCGCGTCGAGAAGGCCGACGCGTACGAACTCGCGGATCACCTCGACCTCGCCGGGCGCGTTGAGGTCGCCGGCGACCACTGCCAACCCAGCGCCGTCCGACTCGACTTGTTCGGCGACGAGTCGTGCCTGACTGATTCGTTCATCGGCGTTGTCTGACGACAGGTGTGTGTCGTAGAGGCGGAGGGCTTCGCCGCCGCGTGTGACGGTGGCGGCGAGCAGGACCCGATGGCGGTAGGTCCAGGTGCTGACGCGAGGGCTGATCGATGTACGCACGATGTGCGAGAGCGGATGCGACGACAGCACCGCAATGCCTTCTGTGCGCCACCACACCAACGGCGAGTACGGATGGTGCTTGCGCGCCCACGCCCGATGCCAGCCGAGTCGCTTGGCCAGCGCGCGCGCCTGCGCACGCCGAACCTCCTGCAGGGCGACGACATCGGGGGCGTATCCGGCGATGACCTCGGCCACGAGAGTGCAGTTGGGGTCGGCCGAACCGTGGAGGTTCCAGGTGAGAACGCGCCACGTGTGCACGCAGCCATTCTGCACCTGTGATGCACGCGGGCTCGACCGGAGACATCCAGCGCCTCGCAGAGCGTCCTGCTGCGTTCCGGACATGGTGTTGCGGGAGTCTGATGGTCAGCGGTCCGGCACCACCATATGACGCCACGTCTGTAGGGGGCCGCGACGTGGGTGATGAATTCCCGGACTCGGTGCTCGATGAGCCTGCGGCGCGTGATTGAACTTGGGCGTCGAGATCATGAGCGCCAATACGGAACACATCTGACCTTGCTGAGCACGTGTGGCTCAGCAGTTGGCAAGCGCAGCGAGGGCGTCGCAGATCTTCTGTCGTCCGCCGATGCCGAGTTCACCGAGCTGGGCGGTGAGCACCGACTTGGGAACCGCCGCGAGGTTGTCGAATGTGGCCACACTCTCATGGTCGAGCCCCTCATCGGGCCCGACGCGGATGCAGGTCGGGATGTCGCGCAGCGTGCTCGTCACCGGAGCGACAACAACGTTGTTGAGCACCGGAATCACCTCGTCACGTGAAACCACCAGCACCGGACGACGCTTCTGGTTCGGCGTCTCCATGAGCCAGATCTGGGCCTGAGCTACCACGGCTCCGCCTCGGTCATCGCGATCGCATTCGCCATGGCGAGTTCGTCGTCTTCTGGTGTCTGGGGCACTGCTCGATACGACGCTGCGATGGTCTCACCCACGTTTGCTCGGTGCACTGAGTCGGCAAGGTGATGCA
>JAYTNH010000228.1:0-5366 GCA_043748395.1 Ilumatobacteraceae bacterium
GGTGACCTCGTTGGCCGGGTCGGGGCGCAGGTTGAACGTACGGAAGCTCATGTCGGTGGTGTCGACCGACAGGATGCGACCGCTCAACGACTCGCCAAGACCGAGCAGCAACTTGATGGTCTCGAGCGCCTGGATGCTGCCGATGATGCCAGGCAGAACGCCGAGCACGCCGGCCTCGGCGCAGCTCGGGGCCAGTTCGGCCGGAGGCGGCTCGGGCACCATGTCGCGGTAGGTCGGCCCATCGAGTGGGTTGAACACGCTGACCATGCCTTCGAACCGGAAGATGCTGCCGTGCACCACCGGTATGCCCAGCTTCACGCTGGCATCGTTGAGCAGGTATCGGCTGGGGAAGTTGTCGGCACCGTCGACGATGACGTCGTAGCCGGTGATGATCTCGATGATGTTGCTCGCGTCGAGGCGTGTGTCGTAGGTGACCACGTTGACGTCGGGGTTGAGCATGGTGAGCGTCTTCTTGGCGGAATCGACCTTGCGGTCACCGATGCGATCGAGGTTGTGCAAGATCTGGCGCTGCAGGTTGCTGGCATCGACCTCGTCCATGTCGACAATGCCCAACGTGCCCACACCGGCTGCGGCGAGGTACAGCGCGGCGGGCGAACCCAGCCCACCCGCTCCGAGCAGCAACACCTTCGAGCCGAGCAGCTTGGCCTGGCCGGCCACGCCCACCTCGGGCAGCAGCAGGTGACGTTGATAGCGGTTGCGTTGGTCGGCCGTGAGCACCACCGGCGCCTTCCACGGTCGGCCTTCGTCCTTCCACTTCCCGAAACCGCCGGCCACCGATAGCACGTCGGCATAGCCAAGTTCTTGCAGTGTCTTGGCGGCGAACGCGCTACGCACGCCGCCGGCACAGTAGACGACGACTTGTGCGTTCTTGTCGAGGATCTTGCCCTCGATCTGCGCTTCGAGATGACCGCGCGGAATGTGGATGGCATCGGGCAGAGCGCCCTGGTCGTACTCGTCGGGTTCACGTACGTCGAGCACTACTGCACCGGCAGCAATGCGCTCGGCGGCAGTGCCGGTGTCGATCTCGACGATCTGGGCCTTGGCGGCCGACAACAGGTCTCGGAAGGTAGCCATGTGTCAAAGCCTACCGAATCGGTCGGGATTCACCGCACAGTGCCGGAAGCAGTTCGGAAAGCGACCCCATCAACAGAACATCGGCGAAACGATCCATCGCGGTGGGCTCGCCGTTGACGATCACGACCTTCGCCCCGGCGGCCTTGGCGCGGGGCACGACGTTGGCAGCCGGGAACACCGACAGCGTCGAGCCAGCCGCGAGAAGTACCTCGCAGGCATCGGCCGCGGCCATCGCTGCATCGATCACCTCGGGCACCAACGACTGGCCGAACGAGATCGTGTCGCTCTTCACCACTCCTCCGCACACGTCGCACGACGGGTCGAGGTCGCCGGCCCGCACCCGATCGAGCAGTTGTTGCATGGGCCGCCTGTCGGAACACTGCCAGCAACGACTCCAGTGGATAGTGCCGTGCACCTCGATGACCTTCGAGGGATGGTGCCCTGCCTTCTGATGCAACTCGTCGATGTTCTGCGTGACCACGGCTTCGAGTTGCCCTCGCTGTTCGAGTTGCACGATGGCGCGGTGGCCGACGTTCGGCTGTGCATCGAACGCAGGCGTGTTGATGCGGTTCTGCCATGCCGCGCGCCGCACCTCGGGGTCGGCGAGGTAGTGCTGCAACGTGGACGCCTTCTCGGCAGCCGGGTTTTTGGTCCACAATCCGTTCGGCCCCCGGAAGTCGGGGATGCCCGAGTCGGTGGAGATACCTGCACCGGTGAGCACGGTGACACTCGTCGCTTCGCATATCCACGACCATGCCTGATGGATCTGTGCTGAGTCGGGCTGGGCGTCGCTACTCACTAGGTACCCTCGGCTGCTCGGGCGAGCGCAATGCCTGACTGGATGAGACCGGCGTGCGAGTAGGCCTGGGGAACGTTGCCGAGGGCACGTTCGGCCACTGGGTCGAACTGTTCGGCGAGCATGCCCGTTGGCCCGGCGAGCGCGAGATAGCGCTCGAACAATGGACGCGCATCGTCGATTCGGCCGACGTTCACCAGTGCCTCGATCAGCCACGCACTGCAGAGCAAGAAGCCACCTTCACGACCCGGCAGGCCATCGTCGTGGTGGTAGCGGTAGACGATCTCCTTCGTGCGAAGTTCGCCCTCGACCGCCGCCACGGTGGCAACGATTCGGGGATCGTCGTGAGGCAAGAACCCGACCAACGCCAACTGCAGCAGCGCGGCATCAAGGTCGTCGTCGCCGTAGGCAGCGGAGAACGAGTTGATCGTCGGGTTCCATCCGTTCGCGACCACATCGGCATGGATCGCCGCGCGGGTGTCGGTCCAGTCAGTTGGAGTTGCGCGTCCGCAGGCTTGAGCGAGCGAGACGCCCCGATCGAGAGCGCTCCAACACATCACCTTCGAGTGCACGTGGTGGCGACGGGCGCGTCGTTCTTCCCAGATGCCATGATCGGGTTCGTGCCACCGGCGGGTGACCGCGTCGACGAGATCACACGTGACGCGCCACAGTCGATCGTCGATCACGGTGCCACCCTTGGCAAGTTGCCAGATGAGTTCGACGATCGGGCCGAACATGTCGAGTTGCACCTGATGCTCGGCCATGTTGCCGATACGCACTGGGCGCGAACCCAGATAACCGTTGAGCGTGGGGATGACGGCCTCGGGGATGAACTCGTCGCCCGACAGCGGATACAGGGGCCGCAACTGTTCTGGCTTGGCGACGTGGTCGAGACGTCCGGCCAACCACTCCAGAAATGCCAATGCCTCTGCCGTGCTACCCATGGCTACGAGTGCGGTGGCGGCCACGGCAGCGTCGCGGGGCCAGCAGAACCGATAGTCCCAGTTGCGAACACCCCCCACCACCTCGGGCAGGCTGGTGGTGGCGGCCGCGAGGATGGCACCTGTGGGCTGATGACACAACGCCTTCAACAGCAGAGCGCTGCGGCGCATCATGGCCGGAGCCAGCATCGGAGCGGTCAACCCAGCCGACCATTGCGTCCAGTAGTCCATCGTCGATCGACGGCGATCGACCTCCGGGCGGTCTTCGCTGTCGCCAGCCGCCCCCAATCGCATCTGGAGCACCAACGGGCTACCAGCCTGCAGTAGCACGATTGCTCGCGCCCGCTGATGCTCGCCCTCGTCGATGATCTCCCACGTGACCCCGGGAGCCATGAGCCGCACCACCTCGGGTGAGCCCACCACTTCGAGGCCGCCGTCGATCGGCTCTATGACTGTGGATGCTCGGCCGAAATCGAACCTCGGTGCGAACTCGATGAGCACCGCGCAGTCGCCGTCGAGCACGCGAACCAAATCGGTCCGGCCTGGTGGCTGGTCGACGCGACCGAACGACGCATCGAGGTAGTCGATCACCTTCAGCCCAACCCAGCGGGTCTCGACCACCATCGAGTCACCCACGTACCGCTGCGCCAGCGGCACCCGGTACGGCTCGGGCTGTACGGCGAAGGTGCCGGCGCCCGGCCCGCCCAACAGCGCTGCGAATACTGCGGGTGAGTCGGCTCGGGGGTGACACAGCCACGACACTCGGGCGTCGGGTGTGAGCAAGGCAAGCGTGCGTTGGTCCGAGAGCAGGCTGTGGCGCTCGATCGGCGGAGCGCTGTCGCCTTCGAGCCAGGCGCGCCGTCGTTCGAACACCGTTGCGAGGAGACGGGACACCTCGGACGGGTCGGCGATGCGATGCTCGGCCAGCGTGTCTCCCTCGCCGACCTTCACCCCCACATCCGGCCCACGCAGCACTCGAAAGCCGTCTTCGTCCGTGAAATCATCGCCGATGAACATCACCACGTCAGCGTGCACAAGCGACCGAAGATGATCCAGCGCGGAACCCTTGTCGGTGTCGATCACGGCGAGTTCGATCACCATCTTGCCGCGCTTCACCCGAATACCGGCGCGTGCTGCAGGTCCATCGAGCACCGCTTGCTGCACATCGTCCGATGTCGCCGGGTCGACGGCCCGGTAGTGGAACGCCACACTCGCCGGCTTCCGTTCGACGGATGAGCCGGGGGCGGTCGCAGCGATGGTATTGATCTCAGCCGTCACCTGGTCGAGCAGTGTCCGCAGCTGCGCATCGATCTCGCTGGCGAAGCCCGGCTCGAACTCTGATCCGTGGGAACCGACAAGGTGGATCTCGTCGGGGAGCCGGCTCAGCGACGCCAGATCGCGTAGTGAGCGTCCCGAGATGACCGCCACATGCGTGTCGGGCAACGCGGCGAGAGCACGCAGCGCAACGATCGACTCGCGCGCCGGTTGTGCCTTGTTCGGGTCGTTGACGATCGGGGCAAGGGTGCCGTCGTAATCGCAAGCGATCAACACGACCGGGGCGGTGTGCAATGCGCCGACGATGGCATCGATCTGAGAAGTCATCGTGAGTGTTCCATCGCTTCGAGGAACTCGGTAACCCAGTGAGCCGAGTCGTAGCGATGCACCTTCCGGATGAGCAAGGCCATGGCTTTGGTGCGTGCGCCGTCTTCGCCGTTCACTGCATCGTCGATGGCCTGTTTGAGGCCGTCCACGTCGTACGGATTCACTTGTACAGCCTCAGTGAGTTGGTGGGCCGCACCTGTGAACTCCGACAGGATCAGCACACCTGTGTGGTCGAGGCGCGAGGCCACGTACTCCTTGGCCACCAAGTTCATGCCATCGCGAAATGGGGTGACCAGCATGACATCGGCCGCGCGATACAGCGCCACGAGCTCCTCGAACGCCTGCCCCTGATGCAGGTAGCGCACCACCGCGCCATTCATTCGGCCAAAGTCGCCATTGATGCTGCCCGCCATCTGTTCCACCTGGGTGCGAATCTCCGAGTAGCCGGGTACGTCGTCACGACTAGGTTGTGCGATCTGTACGAAGACGGTGTCGGCGGCGTCGATGCGGCCTTCCTCGAGTAACTCGCGGAATGCCATGAGTCGTACCTCGATGCCCTTGGTGTAATCGAGGCGATCGACGCCCAACAGCACGGTTCGCGGGTTACCGAGCTCCTCTCGTATCGCTGCTGCTCGGGCGATGGTCGCCGGATCGGACGCAACTCGCTGCACCCGCTTGGCGTCGATGCCGACCGGAAAGGTGTCGACCAGCACGGGGCGACCACCCACGTCGAGCATCTTTCCCTCGGAGCGCGAGTGCAACAGTCGCCGTGCCACCTGACGAAAGTTCTGCGCGCCAACCTTGGTCTGAAAGCCGACGACATCGGCCCCGAGCAATCCCTCGGTGATCTCGGATCGCCACGGCAACCGCAAGAACAGTTCCTGCGCTGGAAACGGGATGTGCAAGAAAAAGCCGATTCGGACGTCGTGGCG
>JAYTNH010000229.1:0-9244 GCA_043748395.1 Ilumatobacteraceae bacterium
GTCTCGGCAGGAGTGAACACCCTGCCCGACAGCAGCAGATCGTTGGCGCGGGTGACACCGATGAGTCGCGGCAGTTGCCAGCTCATGCCGTACTCGGCAGGTAGCCCCAACTGTGGCGCAGCAGTGGTGGCCTTGGCGGTGGCAGCGCCGAACCGCAGGTCGCAGAACAGGGCCAGCGCGAGGCCAACACCGGCGCACGCACCGTTGACTGCGGCGATGATGGGGAAGCGCATCGCGAACTGAAACGCGAAGTCTGCATCGAACTCGGGTCGGATGCCGTAGCCAGGGCGGGCAAGCTCGGCAGGTAGCCCGTCGGTGTAGCTTCCCCGCTCGGAGTGGCCCGCCAACGCAGCGCTGTCGCCGCCGACACAGAATGCGGGTGGGGTGCCCGTCACCACCACGGCACGCACCGTGGACTGTGTGTCGAGTTGGGCGAGCAGGGCCCGATACTCGGCGTGCATGGTGCCGGTCCATGCGTTGTGGCGGTGCGGTCGGTGCAACCACACGGTGGCAACCGGGCCGTCGATCTCGACACGGGTGGCCGTGAGCTCGCTCATCGTCGTCGGCCGGCGGCCAGCGCCTTCAGCGCTGGTTCGGCGTACTCGACGCGGCATACGATGAAGTCGGGCAGCCAGGGGTCGCGCGCGTTGTACACCAGCGGCGAGCCGTCAATACGGCTCACGTGCAAGCCTGCTGCCTGGGCCACCACCGCCGGGGCGGCAGAATCCCATTGGTACATGCCGCCATCGTGCACGTAGATGTCGGCTTCGCCCACCACCACCGCCATCGCCTTTGCGCCGGCCGACCCGAGCCGCACCGCGTCGCAGCCGAGTGCTTCAGCGATGACGACTGCCGAATAGGGGTTGCGGGTGCGTGAGGTGACCAGCCGCGGCCGTTCGCGCTGCGGGTCGGGCAGCACGGGCGCAGGGTCGGTCGCAAACACGAGGTCGAGCGCAGGCAGACTCACCGCTCCGGCCACGAGGTGGCCGTCTTCCCACAACGCGATGTGCACGGCCCAGTCGTGACGGCCGGCCTCGCCGTACTCGTTGGTTCCGTCGAGCGGATCGACGATCCACACGCGACTCGCCACGAAGCGGCGTGAATCTTCGACGCCTTCTTCCGAGAGCACGGCATCGTCGGGCCGCAGCCTGTGGAGTTCGTGGGCAATGAAGTGATGGCTGGTGATGTCGCCCGTGTCCATGACCTGCCAGGCGTAGGCGCCAGCCGTGCCGAGGTCTTCGCGCACGCGTAGCAACACGTGCCCGGCCTCGACTGCGAGGCGCACCGCGAGTTGGGCGTCGGTTTCGGTGGCGGCGGTCATGCGTTACCGATGCGCATCGCGTCGCGAACCAATCGGCGCACCTGCTGCTCGTCGGCTCCATTGGCCACCAATGCGGATATGTCGCCCTCGAGGCGTTCGGCTTCGGCTTCGGCGAAGGCGTCGATGCGGCGGTGACTGGTGGTCGCGCTCACCGCGATGAGCACGATCGCAGCAACGCTGATGCACGCGCCGATGGTGAGCACCACAGCCTCGTTGTTGCCGGCGATGGAGCTCACGATCAATCCGGCGACGCCGAGCACGAACACAGCAGCGCACACTCGCGGGATCCAACGCACTGCCATGTCTCGATTCCTTCCGACTCAGCGCTTCAGCGGCTTGTACTTCAGTCGATGCGGCTGATCGGCCGCGCCGCCGAGCTCTTTGTGGCGCCACGCCTCGTACTCGCTGAAGTTGCCCTCGAACCATCGCACCTGGCTGTCGCCCTCGAACGCGAGTACGTGGGTGGCGATGCGGTCGAGGAACCAACGATCGTGGCTGATGACCACCGCACAGCCGGGAAAGTTGTCGAGCGCCATTTCGAGCGCCCGTAACGTATCGACATCGAGGTCGTTGGTGGGCTCGTCGAGCAGCAACACGTTGCCGCCCGTGGTGAGCAGCTTGGCCAGGTGCACTCGGTTACGCTCGCCTCCCGACAGATCGCCCACGCGCTTTTGCTGATCGCTGCCCTTGAAGTTGAAGCTCGCACAGTAAGCGCGGCCGTGAATCTCGCGGTTGCCCACCTTCATGTGCTCGATGCCACCGGTGATCTCTTCGAACACCGTGGCATCGGAGTCGAGCGAGTCGCGCGACTGGTCGACGTAGGCGAGTTCGACCGTGTCGCCCACGGTGACGGTGCCCGAGTCGGCCGACTCTTGCCCGGTGAACATGCGGAACAGGGTGGTCTTGCCAGCGCCGTTGGGGCCGATGATGCCCACGATGCCGGCACGGGGAAGCGTGAACGACAGGTCTTCGATGAGCAGGCGATCACCGAACGCCTTGCTGAGGTTCGTGACCTCGATGACGGTGTCGCCGAGGCGTTTGCCCACGGGGATCGTGATCTCGAGCTTGTCGGGCCCGCGCTCAGCTGCCTCGGCTTCGTTCTGCAACTTGTCGTACGCCGACAGGCGAGCCTTGCCCTTGGCCTGGCGAGCCTTGGGTGACATGCGCACCCATTCGAGCTCGCGCTGCAACGTGCGTTGGCGAGCCTCGTTGCTCTTCTCTTCACGGGCGAGGCGTTCTTGCTTCTGCTCGAGCCACGACGAGTAGTTGCCCTCGAACGGAATGCCGCGGCCGCGGTCGAGTTCGAGGATCCATTTGGCCACGTTGTCGAGGAAGTAGCGGTCGTGGGTGATGGCCACCACGGTGCCCGAGTACTCCTGCAAGAACCGTTCGAGCCAGTCGACGCTCTCGGCGTCGAGGTGGTTGGTGGGCTCGTCGAGCAGCAGCAGGTCGGGATGACTGAGCAGCAGACGGCACAGCGCGACACGGCGGCGCTCACCGCCCGACAGCGTGGTGACGTCGGCATCGTCGGGCGGGCACCGCAGAGCATCCATGGCGATGCCAACGTTGCGGTCGAGGCTCCAGGCATCGGCCGCGGCGATCTTGTCTTCGAGGTCGGCCTGCAGCGAGCCGATCTTGTCGTAATCGGCGTCGGGGTCGGCCCACATGGCCATGACCTCGTTGTACCGATCGATGAGACCTTGCACGGCGGCGACGCCGTCCATCACGTTGCCCTTCACCGTCTTGGCGGCATCGAGTTGCGGCTCCTGCGCCAGATAGCCGACGGTGAAGCCGGGGGTGAGCCGTGCCTCGCCGCTGTAGCCGTCGTCGAGGCCGGCCATGATGCGCAGCAAGCTCGACTTGCCAGACCCATTGGCACCCAGGACACCGATCTTGGCACCGGGGTAGAACGACAGCGAGATGTTCTCGAGCACGGTGCGATCGGGTGGGTAGAACCGGCCGAGCTTGTAACAGGTGAAGATGAATTCGTGAGCCATGACGTCGTGCAGGCTAACGCCGGGTAGCTGTGTGATCGCACGCCTCAGCGAGCGATGGTGCTACGTTCGGCATACACGTCGTCTAGTAGAGGGGGTACGGAACGTGCTCGCAGAATACGCAGGTTTCTTCAGTCGATTGAGTCTCGGCCAGTTCGCCTTTCGGTGGCTGCACATCCTCGCCGGCATCGTCTGGATCGGGTTGCTGTACTACTTCAACTTCGTCCAGGGTCCGGCGCTCGCGGCCTATGGCGACGAAGCCAAGGCGCGCAGCATCACCATCGACAAGTTGGCCCGCAAGGCGCTGTGGTGGTTCCGCTGGGCGGCGCTCAGCACCTTTGTCACCGGCATCCTCATCACCCTGATCACCGAGGACTACTTCAGCAACGGGTTCGGTAAGTCGGGTCGCGGTCTGGCGATCAGCACGGGCATGCTCCTGGGAATCGTCATGTTGCTCAACGTGTGGGGCGTTATCTGGCGCAACCAGAAGATCGTGCTGGCCAACGCCGCCAACGTGCTCAACGGTGGCGAACCCGATCCGGGTGCTGTCGCTGCCGGGCGCTTGGCCACCATGGCGTCACGTCAGAACACCATCTTCTCCGTCGCGATGTTGTACTTCATGGTCTACACATCGCACGGTCCGTACGCCTACGTCACCGAGCTCAGCGGCGGCAAAGTTGGCGCCTACTGGGCGATCACCCTGCTCATCGTCGTGGTGCTCGAGGTGAACGCGCTCGGCCTCATGCCCTGGAAGACCCAGGCCAACAAGGGCCTCAACGTGCTCTACGACGGCCCGGGCATTCGCAATCCGCTCATCGCCATGTTCGGCGTTTGGGCCATCTTCCTCGTGCTCACCGAGGTGTTGTACAAGGTCTGAGCACCCACTCAAACACGACGTCACAGGGACGGGATCGCCGAGTCATCGGCGGCTCCGTCCCTGTTTCGCGTTCAGGGACTCCTACGATGCGATCTACGCAGCCAACGGAAGGGGACCGTCGTGGGAGACAATGCGGCCAGTGATCACAGGACCATCGAGACGAGGCGTTCGTTTTGCCGGTTCTGTCACGCGAGTTGCCCCATCGACGTCGATGTCGACGTCGAGGCCAACCGGGTGCTCGCCGTTCGTGGGGTGATCGATGACGAGATGTATGGGGGGTACACGTGCGTGAAGGGCCGCCACCTGGGTGACCAACACCACCATGCGGGGCGGCTCACCACCAGCATGCATCGCACGGGCGGTGGCTTCGAGGCGCTGCCAACCGCAACTGCGCTCGACCGCATCGCCGACCAACTGGCGGGCATCCTCGAGACACGCGGACCGCGTAGCGTCGCCACCTACTGTGGCACCGCCGCGTATCAGAACGCCAGTGGCTTGCCTGTTGCGCGGGCCTTCCACCAGGCAATCGGGTCCACCAGTTTCTACACGTCTGCATCCATCGACCAGCCGGCCAAGTTCGTCGCACCGGTGCGACACGGCATGTGGCTGGCGGGTGTGAACGACTTCGAGACCAGCAACGTGGCGATGGTGATCGGGTGCAACACCCTGGTGAGCACCTACTCGTTCCCCGGTGGACTGCCGAGCTACAACCCGCTCGTCAGGCTGCGTGCCGCCAAAGCGCGCGGGCTGTACCTCATCGTCATCGATCCGCGCCGCACCGAGATGGCCGGTTACGCCGACCTGCACCTGCAGGTGAAGCCTGGCGAAGACCCCGCACTGCTGGCAGGCATCATCAGGCAGATCCTCGCCGACGACGATGTCGATCACGAGTTCTGCGATCGCTGGGTGAACGGGCTCGACGAGCTTCGCGCTGCCGTGCAACCATTCACGCCCGACTACGTCGAGCTGCGCGCCGGCGTGCCGGCCGACCAGGTGATCGAGGCGGCACGGCAGTTCGCCCGGCGTGGCACCGGTGCCACCAGCACAGGCACGGGTCCCAACATGGCGCCGCACAGCACGCTCACCGAGCACCTGTCGATGTGTCTCAACACACTCTGCGGCCGCTACCGCCGCGCCGGAGATCCGTTGCCCAATCCTGGTGGCTCGATGACGCCGCCAGGTGCCGTGCGCGCGCAGGCCTCTCCTCCTGCCATCTACGCGCTCACGAAGGGCGATCCGGCTCGGGTGCGCGGGCTGTTCGTGCACCACGGTGAGGCACCAACCGCCGCGCTTGCCGACGAGATCCTGCTCGAAGGTGAGGGTCAGATCAGAGCATTGTTCACGCTGGGCGGTAACCCGGTGGTGGCCTGGCCCGACCAGCGCACCACCGTCGAGGCCCTCAACTCGCTCGATCTGCATGTGGTGCTCGACGCACACATGTCGGCAACGGCCAAGCTGGCGCACTACGTCTTGGCCAGCACGCTCAGCCTCGAGCGCCCCGACGTTCCCACCACCATCGACCCATGGTTCCCTCAGGCGTACACCAACTACACCAAAGCCGTGCTCGAACCAGAGGGCGACGTGCTGCAGGAGTGGCAGCTCTACACCGAGGTGTCAGCCCGACTCGGAGTCACCATCTCACTTCCAGGTGGCGACATCGCTCCGGGTGACACGATCGTGGCTGACGACATCCTCGATCTGCTCTATGCCAAGGCCAAGGTGCCGATGGCCCAGGTCCGCGCCGACGGAGCGACGTTGCGTCCCGACCTGGCCACAGTTGTGGCCGAGGCCGACCCCACAGCCACGGCACGCCTCGACCTCGCCCCGGCGGGCATCGCCGACGAGTTGGCCGAGGTCTACCGCGAGGTTTCGTCCGCCCAGGTGGTGGCCGGCTTCGATCCAGCGGTGCACACCTTCCGGGTCACGAGCCGCCGCCTCAAGAGCGTGTTCAACTCGTCGGGCCGCGAAGTCGATTCGTTGCGCAGCAAGGCCGGCACCAACTTTGCGCACATGCATCCCGACGACCTTCTCGAGGTCGGTGTGGTCGATGGTGGCACGGTCGAGTTGGCCTCACCCCGTGGCGCGATCAAGGCCGTCGTGAAGGCTGCACCCGATGTGCGCCGCGGTTCGGTGAGCATTGCTCATGCGTGGGGAGGTGTGCCCGATCAGCCTGGCGAACTCAGCGAGATGGGCTCCACCACGGCGATGTTGGTCGATGCCGACTCTGGGTACGACCCGTTCACCGGCATACCGGTGATGAGCGCGATCCCGGTGTCCATTCGGGCCGTCCCAGTCGGCTGAGATCGAACCGTTGGGTTCTGGTCAGTGGTCGGGCGGGTTGCCGCCTGTGTGGGCGTAGGTCTTGTTGGTGATCTGCCACCGGCCGTCGATGCGGGCGACGCTGAAGTAGTCGACGAAGTCGCAGCCGATGTAGTCGGACTCGACGAGGACGGCGACCCCAGCGTCGCCGGTGATGTCGATCGATCGAATCGTCGCCCGATACGCGGGACCCGCCATTCCGGGTTGGGCTTCGACCATGGCGATGAAGTCGCCGATCGGCACGTACGTGTCCATCGGGCCGATGTGGCCCGCCATGCGGGCATCGGCGTGGAACGCCTGGCGTAGCTTGTCGGCGTCGCCGTTGGCGCCGTCGATGTACAGCTGGACGACGGCGCGTACCTCGTCGAGATCCTGCATGTGATCGCTCATGGTTCTGTCCTGTCGGGTCAAGGAGCCACAATTCTGGCACACCGACTGGGGCGCTCGATCACGACCTGGCTCAGCTGACGACGAGCGTTGCCTTCATGTTGCCGTGGCCGGGGATCGTGCAGATCATGGTGTACGAGCCCGGCGCCAGCGTGAACGACTTCGAATCGACGACGCCACGACGCGGGATGTCGAGCGTGGAAGCGTTCTCGACGCCAGCGGCATCGAGCACACGCAAGTTGTGAGGCAGGCTCGAGTCGTTGGTGGTGGCGATGATCACCTTGCCGTCGGTGGCGGTAGCGGTGTACGCCTCGGCATCCCACGCGATGCCCTCGATCGCTACGACGGTGACGTCGGCGTCGACCGGAACTGTTGACGATGCGGCGTCGGAACCGCCGCACGAAGACAGAGCAAACAGGCCGACGATGGAGCCGACGACGAGTGTGGGGATCGCGGAGCGCTTGAACATAGCGGGATTCTATAAGTGGTGCTCGGCAAGTACCATCCCGAGGATGACTGCGAACGACAATCCGGCACCCGGTTTCGGCGCTAACTCCTGGCTCGTCGAGGAGATGTACGAACAGTTCCGTGACGACCCGGCCTCGGTCGGCGACACCTGGCGCGAGTTCTTCGACGACTACAAGCCTTCGGGATCGGCGACCGCCCCCGCGTCGGCGCCGGAGACAGCATCGGCGACCGCGTCGGTGACAGCGTCGGTGACAGCGTCTGCTCCGGTCGTCGCTGTTCCGGTCGTCCCTGCTCCGGTCGTCCCTGCTCCGGTCGTCGCGGTCACAGCCTCCGCCAGCGCGCCGCCGCTCGATGTGCCGGGCGAACCCATCCGGGGCGCTGGCATGGCGATCGCCGTCAACATGGAACGCAGCCTCACGGTTCCCACGGCAACCAGCTTCCGCAACGTGCCCGCCAAGTTGCTCGAGGTGAACCGCAAGGTGATCAACGGCTACCGCAACCGTACAGGTCAGGGCAAGGTGAGCTTCACCCACCTGGTCGGCTTCGCGGTCGTTCGGGCCATTGCCGACGAAGTACCCAACATGAACAACTCGTTCATCGCTGGTCCCGACGGCAAGCCGCGCATCGTGCGCAACGCGGGCGTCAACATGGGCCTCGCCGTCGACGTCGACAAAGGTGATGGCAACCGCACGCTGGTGGTGCCTGTCCTCCGCGACACCGGCTCGCTCGATTTCGCCGGCTTCCTGGGCGCTTACGAAGATCTCATCCGCAAGGTCAAGGGCAACAAACTGGCGGTCAGCGACTTCCAGGGTGCCACCATCACCCTCACCAACCCGGGCACCATCGGCACGGTGCAGAGCGTGCCGCGGCTCATGCCGGGGCAGGGAGTCATCGTGGGTGTCGGCAGCATCGACTACCCGGCCGAGTTCCAGGGCGCCGACGAAACCACACTCGGCAGCCTCGGTGTGAGCAAAGTCGTCACCATCACCAGCACCTACGACCACCGCATCATCCAGGGCGCCGAGAGCGGCATGTTCTTGAAGCGTGTGCACGAGTTGTTGCTCGGCGACCACGCCTTCTACGAAGACGTGTTCCGCAGCCTCGGCGTTCCCTACAAGTCGGTCGAGTGGCGGGTCGATCAGAACCCGGCCGATCACGAGGACTCGATGCTGCACAAGCAGATGCAGGTCGCCACGCTCATCCGCGTGCACCGCGTGCGTGGCCACCTCATTGCCGATCTCGATCCGTTGCGGTGGAAGCAGCCGTCGATGCCCGACGAGCTCGACCCGGCCACCTACGGCCTCACCATCTGGGATCTCGATCGTGAGTTCCTCACCGGCGGTGTCGGTCCGCACGAGAAGATGACGTTGGGCAGCCTGCTGGGTGTGCTGCGCGACGCGTACTGCCGTACCATCGGCGTCGAGTACATGCACATTCAAGACACCGCCGAGCAGCGCTGGATCCAGTCGCATCTCGAAGGCGTGCCGTACGCGCTGTCGAAGGACCGCAAGCGTCGCATCGTCGAGCGCCTCAATGCTGCAGAAGCGCTCGAGAAGTTTCTCGCCACCAAGTACGTGGGCACGAAGCGGTTCGGGCTCGAGGGCGCCGAGTCGGCCATTCCCATCCTCGACCAGATCCTGTCGATGGCCGCCGATGCCGGGCTCGATTCCGCCGTGTTGGGCATGGCGCACCGCGGTCGCCTCAACGTGCTCACCAACGTGATGGGCAAGGGTTACGCGCAGATCTTCAAAGAGTTCGAGGGCCATGTCGACCCCAGCTCGGTGCAGGGCTCAGGCGACGTGAAGTACCACCTCGGAGCTACCGGCAAGTACGGCAGTCCCGATGGTGCCGACATCAAGATCGAGCTGGCGGCCAATC
>JAYTNH010000230.1:0-2257 GCA_043748395.1 Ilumatobacteraceae bacterium
GCTTTCAGATGGTCGCCGGCGAGGATGCCGAGGCCGCCGGAGTACTGCGGCAGTGTCTCGGAGATGCCGAACTCGGGGGAGAAGTACGCCACCAGCCGCAGCGGTGAGTCGGGGCGGCCCTGGAACCAGCGAGGCGCCTCCACAGCGTCGCGCAGTCGTTCGGCGGCAGCGTTGGTCGCCGCCACGACCTCTGCATCGCCCGCCAGCTGCTCCCATCGCGGTGCCGTGATCGACGCCAGCAGGCGCAACGGGTCGCGGCCGGTGGACTTCCACAGGGCCGGATCGAGCCGCTCGAACAGGGCCTGTGTGTCGCGGTCCCACGTCCAGTGCAGGTTGAACGTCAGCTCGGACAGCGCTCCCAGGGCCGCAGGGATCGCGGGGACGACGTTGAACTCTCTCACTGCTCGCATCTGGGCGAGTTTAGTTGCTCGGCGGCGGGTCGTCGCCGGTGACGTGAGCGACATCGCGCCGGCCCTCGCGCGGGCACCTAACGCAGGGCGATGCGGTACACCTCGACGGTCTCGGCGGCGATGGCGTCCCAGGTGTAGGTCTTGCGCAGCAGCGATGCTGCATTGGCTCGCATGCGGTCCGCCGCCGAGGGGTCGGCCACCACTTCGGCGATGCGGTCGGCCAGCTCATGATGGTTGCCCGGCTCGAACAACATGCCTGCATCGGTGCCATCGATGATCTCCGCGAGCCCCCCGGTACGAGCCGCGATCGTCGGTGCGCCTGCCGCCATGCCCTCGAGCGCGACGATGCCGAACGGCTCGTACAGCGACGGGATGACCACACAGATGGCACGCTGCAAGAGCCCGTGCAGCTCGTCGTCGGGCACGAAACCCGCCAACTGCACGATGTCGCTGACACCCTCCATGTCGATCTGGGTCTGCAGTTCGGGCAGGTAGCTGCCTCGCCCGGCGATGACGCAGCGGATGCCCGGTACCACAGGTCGCAACTCGCCGATGGCGCGCGCGAGCACCTGGAAACCCTTCTCGTACTGGATGCGGCCCCACGCAATGACGAGCGGCTCACGTTCACCGGCCGGCGTTGTCACCGGCATCCGCCAGCGTTCGGTGTCGACCCCGTTGGGCACCAGGTGAACCTTCGCTGCGGGGATTTCGAAGTTCTGTATGACTTCGCGCACCATGAACCGTGAGCAGGCGATGACTTCACGAGCTTGGTAGTTGAGCCACCACTCGACCGAGTTGATGGTGCCCGGCAGGCCTGGCGGCAGGTGGCCGCCGTGGCGCCCGCGCTCGGTGGCGTGGACGGTGGCCACCAGCGGCACCCCGAGCAACGTCTTGATCGTGTCGCCGGCCCAGGCGACCAGCCAGTCGTGAGCGTGAACGACGTCGGGCCGCCAGTCGCCGAGCTGGGGAACCAGTTGCACCAGTTGGTGGTTGGCGGAGGCCATTCGTGCGACCAGGTCGTCGTCGGGCAACCAGGGCAGCCCGGCGTCGGCGCGCAGGACGCGCACACCCTTCACGACGGCATCGTCGGGTTCATCGGGGTGGTGCAGGCTGCACACCACGACGTCGTGGCCGGCGGCTTGCATCGCCCGCGCCAGGCCGTCGACATGGGCCGCAATTCCACCGACGACGAGGGGCGGGTACTCCCACGACAACATCAACACGCGCACGGCTGCGAACGTAGCGCGACAACCAGCACCGAGTGTGGGCTGGTGCCGTACGCTCGTGGTGTGGTGCTCCCGGATCTCGACCTTCATCTGTTCGGTGAGGGAACCCATCGCCGCCTGTGGAATTTGCTGGGCGCCGACACCTTGCCCGAGGGCGGTGTCCGCTTCGCGGTGTGGGCACCAAACGCGAAGTCGGTGGAGGTGATCGGCGATTGGAACGGGTGGGAACCCGGCACCGCGCTCGTACCGCAGGGCTCGTCGGGCATCTGGGCCGTCGTGTGCCCCACCGCGACTGCCGGGCAGCGCTACAAGTTCGGTGTCACGTCCGCCGCCGGGGCGTACGTGATGAAGGCCGACCCGATGGCCCGGCAGAGTGAGTGCCCGCCGTCCAACGCGAGTGTCGTTGCTGATCCCCACCCGTACGCGTGGGGCGACGACGAGTGGATGTCATCTCGCAGCCACGCACCTGGCACGCCGCTGCGCATCTATGAAGCCCACATCGGCTCGTGGCGGTCCGGCGTGCACACCTACGCCGAGTTCGGTGAGCAACTGGCCGAGCACGTGGTCGCCCTCGGCTTCACCCACGTCGAGCTGCTGCCGGTGGCCGAGCACCCGTTCGGC
>JAYTNH010000231.1:0-8715 GCA_043748395.1 Ilumatobacteraceae bacterium
ACCACCCGGCACCACACCACCACCCACACCCACCACCCCATACGCACACCCCACAGGCGAAACCCTCCAAACCAAATGGCTCAACTTCAGCCAACCCCCCGACCCCGGGCAAGCGCCACCAGAACAATCGCCGTCGTGACCAACTCAGCGTGACAGCCACCCCGGCCGCCAGGCCGCCCACTTGCAGTCGGGCGGCAAGCGTTCGCCGCGCATTCCGCTCTGGCGCACCGGCGGCCTGCGCCTCACCCGCCAGTTCGTCGGCGCCGCCGTGGTCATCATCGTTCTCACCGTGAGCGCGGTGTGGGTGGCCGACTCGCCGATCTGCTGTCGCTCGCCCTCTTTCCGATCGGGATCCACAAGAACGGACGCGACTCGACCGTCGAACGCACCACGTCGTTCGACGCGTCGCCCCACAGGGTGTTCACGGCGGTGAACTCGCCCGAGATCGCACCGTTGATCGACCCAGCGGTGCGCCAGTGGGAGCCCGACACCGACCGGGCGCCGTCGGCCTTGGCGTTGATGCGAGCGTTGGTGATGATGGCAACGGTCGCACGGGCCGATGCCTGCATACCGTCATGCGCACGCACGACCGCGTCCTCGTGCCCGTGTTCTGCTCCGCCCGAAGCCTGCACAACTCAATCTCTTCTCGGCCTCGGCACAGTTCCGACAAGTTCCGCCGCTAGCCAACAGGGCCGTCGGTGTCGACCATGGCCATCACGTCGAGGCCGGCACGTTGGCCAGTGGGGTCGGCGATCTCGACCACGCGCTCGTCGACATCGTCGAACTCGAGCCGCAGCGCGCGACTCATGACCGCGTGCATGGCGTAGGTCGAGGTGATGTAGGTGAGCTCGAGGATCTCTTCGTCGCTGAGGTGACGCTGCAACTCGGCAAACAGCGTGTCGGGAACTCTGCCGTGCTGCAGGACAAGGCAGTCGGTGTAGGCGAGTACAGCCCGCTCGACGGGCGAGAAGCAGTCGGCCACCGACCACGCCGGAATCGCCTCGACCTGCTCGTCGGTGAAGCCGACATCGCGGCACGCCTTGCAGTGCTGACTGAACACGAACTGGCTGCCAACGGTGAAGCCGGCGCGGATCTGTCCGAGCTCGCGCAGCTTGGGAGACAGCTTGCGATCTGGCGACCGGTAGAACTGGAACCCCGCAGTGGTGTGATCGAACGCGTCGGGCACCAACGCGAACACGGTCCACCAGTTGCCCGGTGTACCGGTGGCTGTGCCCGGCTCGATCACCGGATCGCGGTCACCGAACAGCATCGAGTACAGCGTCTGGGCGAACGGGTGCGCGTCGTCGCGGCCGACCTGGCGGAGCCGAGGCATGTCAGTGCGCAGACTTCATCGTCAGCGTCATCGCCTCGTCGCGCGGGTCGACCGTGAGCAACCGATGCGCCTCGGCGGGGTTGGGCGCGAAGCCCGGCGTGTCGCGGCACAGCTCGACCATGATGCCGTTGGGGTCGAGGAAGTACACCGAGTGACACCAGTCGTGGTCGATCTCCATCAACGGCTCGATGCCCTCGGCCGCCATGCGCGCGCGTGCCGCTTCTTGCTGCTCGGTCGTGGCACGGAACGCGCAGTGGTTCACCCACACCGGCAGGCCGACGCCGTCGGACACGTCGGTGGTCCACTCAGCGGTTTCACCCACTCCTTCGAACTGGAAGAAGGCGATGCATTCGTGGTGGCCGTCCCGGTCGGGGCCGATGTCGTAGAAGACGTGACGCACCCACGAATCGCCCTTGGCCTGCAACTCGGTGTGCACGAGCGGGAAGCCCATGAGGTCTTCGTAGAAGTGCGTGGTAGCAGCAACATCGCGGGTGGCGTAGGCAACGTGGTGCAAAGGCATGACACGACGCTACTTCGCTCGGAACGCAGCGATCCTTCTGGAGTACCGTCCACCACATGGAGCCGGACACGCACGACGACGCGCTGGCACCCGGTGTGGCGCGATGCCCAGGCGATGGCTACCGCGACATCGTGCGGCGTGACTCGACCGGTGCTCCCCCGCCCTTGCTCGAGAGCGAGTATCGGTTCCGCGGCGACGACCCCATTCCCTTCTCGCGCTACACGTCGCACGAGTTCGCCGACGCAGAGTTCGACAAGGTGTGGGGCCACACATGGCAGTGGGCATGCCGCGAAGAACACATCCCCAACGTCGGCGACTACCACGTCTACGACATCGGTCGCCGTTCGATCATCGTGGTGCGTCAACCCGACCTCACCATTCGTGCGTTCAACAACTTCTGCATGCACCGTGGCACACAGCTCAAGCCGTGTGGCGACACCGGTCATGCCAACCGGTTCACCTGCACTTTCCACGGCTGGGCATGGTCGACGGCCGGCGAGCTGACGTCACTGCCGTGCCGGTGGGACTTCCCCCACGTCCGCGACGACGATGTTGCGCTGCCCGAGGTACGCGTCGACACGTGGGGCGGTTTCGTGTTCGTGAACTTCGATGCCGATGCGCCATCGCTGCACGACTACCTGGGGGTGCTGCCGCGACACTTCGAGCAGTGGGACCTGTCGCAACGCTACGTAGAGCTGCACATCCGCAAACGGTTGCCCGCCAACTGGAAGGCCGCGCTCGAGGCGTTCCTCGAGGCGTACCACGTCTTCCGCACCCACTCGCAAGCATTGCGGGTGACCGGCGATGCCAACGCCGCCTACGACGTGTTCGGCGAGCACGTTTCGCGCTTCATGCACACCATCGGCACGCAGAGCCCGCACGTTCCGGCGCAGCAGACCGAGCAAGAGTTGCTCGACCTGCTGGTGGGTCGGCGCGCCGCAGGAGACGCCCAGGCACCAACGGTTCCCGAAGGGCAAACTGCGCGCGATGTGTACGCACGCATCGTCCAATCGGCGATGGGGGCGGCGTACGGCCGCGACTTCTCGCACCTCACCGTGAGCGAGACCATCGACTCGATCGAGTATTTCGTGTTCCCCAATGCGTGCTTCTTCCCGGGGCTCTCCATTCCCATGGCGTACCGCTTCTTGCCCCACCCCGATTCGCCCGACGAGTGCACCTTCGATCTGTTGTTCTTGCGATACCTCCCGCTCGACGGACCCGCACCTGCGCCCGCCATGCCCGTGTTCATCGACATCGACGACAGCTACACCTCGGTGCCAGGCATCGACCCAGGCCTCGGCCATGTCTACGACCAAGACACCGGCAACCTCGCTGCTCAAACTCGCGGCTTCAAGGGCAGCCTGCGTACGGCGCAGAACCTGGGTAACTACCAAGAGATCCGTGCCCGTCACCTACACCAGACGATCGACGACTACATCGCCCGCACCACTACTTCGCCGAGGCCCGCATGACCATTCCCGCCGCCATGAACGGGCCGCTGTCAGCAGTCGATGCAGTCGCCGCCGAACGCGCGATTCGCCGGTGCTTGCTCGACTACTGCCGCGGCGTCGACCGCCTCGACGAGGCGATGATCGCGTCCGTGTTCCACGCCGACGGCACCGCGGACTACGGCACCTTCAACGGACTCGGGGCATCGTTCGCGCGGGGCGTCACCCGCATGCTGCACAGTCACGCCGTGGCCACCACCCACTTCCTCGGCGACTCGTTCATCGAGTTCACCTCGCCAACGACGGCCGAGACCGAAACCCAGGTACTCGCGTGGCATCGTGTGCGCGACAACGACGGCGAGTTCCTCGAGAAGTTCGCCGGCCGCTACCACGATCGTTTCGAGTGCCGCGGCGGCGATTGGCGCGTCGCTCACCGCCGACTCACCCACGACTGGGATGCCATCGAGCGCGTCACCAACGCGTTTGCGCCCGACACGTTTCACCCGTCACCCCGGGCCTGAGGGAGCACCGCTACTGTCGGCGCATGCAGATCTCACCCCGTTACGACGGCCCGGCCATTGTGGTGATGGATGGAGCAGCCGACGATCAGGCCGTTCCGACCGCTCGGCAGCGCAACCGTCTCGGTTCTCTGCTGGCGGGACTCAGCGCCGCCGAATGGGCCACTGCCAGCCGCTGCGATGGCTGGACCGTGCAAGACGTGGTGGCCCACCTGGTAGGCGTGAACCAGTTCTTCGAGTTCTCGGTGCGGGGCGGTCTCGCAGGAGCACCCACGAAGATGCTGCAGAACTTCGACCCCGTGGCAACTCCGTCTGCCGGCGTGCAATCGATGAAGGGGCAGACACCCGCCGCCGTGCTCGCGCAGTATGTCGAGTCCAACCGAAGCTTTCTCGCTGCGATCAATGGGCTCACCGACGCGCAATGGATGATGACCGCCGAGTCGCCTGCCGGTCACGTGCCGCTGCGTTACGTGGCGCAGCATGCGCTGTGGGACTGCTGGACGCATGAACGCGACATCGCCATTCCGTTGGGCCGCACGCCCGAGATCGAGCAGGACGAACTGCTGTCGTGCTTGCGGTACGCCGCTGCGATCAGCCCCGCGCTCGCCCTCGGGTCGGGACATGCCATCACCGGCACGTTCACCGTTGTCACCACCGACCCGGTGGTCACCCTGGTGGTCGACGTCTCCGACGTCGTCGCGGTGCGCGCCGACCGAGCGCCCGCCGAAGCGCCGCTGTTGCAGGGTTCGGCGGTCGAGGTGGTCGAGGCGCTCACCATCCGAGCCCCGATGCCACCCACCACACCACCCGAGTGGCGCCACCTGCTCACCGGCCTCGCCACCGCGTTCGACACAGTTCCCCAGTAGGGCCGCATCGCCCAGGCGTTCGTGGATCGCGAGCGACAGCTCGACCGCCGAGAGATCGGTGATAGCCATCTGCACCCCCTTCGTACGTCGACGTGCCCAGTGCGTACCGTAGGCAACATGACCAAGACAGTGATGATCACCGGCGCAGGCTCAGGGTTCGGCAAGGGAGCCGCCATCGTGTTGGCGACTCGCGGCCACCATGTGATCGCCACCACCGAAACCGACGAGCAGGCCGCGGCCCTGCGGGCCGAAGCACCCCAGCTCACCGTCGAGCGCATCGACATCACCACCGACGATGTCGCCAAGGCGAGCGTCTGGGACATCGATGTGCTGATCAACAACGCCGGCGCCGGCCAGACCGGCCCGATGGCCGATGTGCCCATGGACCGAGTGCGCCGCTTGTTCGAGGTGAACGTATTCGGCACGCTGGCCATCACCCAGCAGGTGCTCAAGGGCATGGCCGCTCGGGGCAGTGGACGAGTGATCATCATGTCGTCGATCGCCGGCGTGATGGCCGGCCCAACCTTCGGCCCCTACTCGATGACGAAACATGCCCTCGAGGCGATGGGTAAGGCGATGCGGGTCGAGCTTGCCCCCTTGGGCATCGACGTGACGCTGCTCAACCCGGGGCCGTACAACACCGGCTTCAACGACCGCATGGCCGATTCGATGTGGGAGTGGTTCGGCGACGCATCGCTCAACGCCGCCGAGACACCGCTGTTCAAGATGATCGGCGAGATGGTGACCGGCGGGCAGATGGACCCGGCCGAGGTGATTCAGCGCATGGTCGAGCTCACCGAGGCCGACACCACCACCGAGCACAACTTCGTCCCACCCGACATCGAGGCGCAACTCACCAACCGACTGAACGGCTGATCAGCGCTCGGTGACTCGGCGACTCGGTGCATCAGGGTCGACAGCGCCCGCCTGAGTTTGGTGGGAGGCCACAACCGCTCCGGAGCCTTTGTGGCCTCCCACAAATCGCACGGCCACAAATCGCACGGCCACAAATCGCACGGCTCGGGTTCAGGAGGGGCGCGAACCGGCGCGAACGATGGCATCGAACTCGGCGTCGCTGAGCGGCACGACGGACAGACGATTGCCGCGGGCGAGCAGCCGCGAGCTCGCCATCTCGGGGATGGTGCGCAACTCGTCGCGTGACAGAAAGCGCAGCGCGCGCACGGGTGCCACCGTGACCCAATCCCAACGCGGATTGGACGGCTCGGACTTGGGGTCGAAGTAGTGGCTCGACGGATCGAATTGGGTGGGATCGGTCTCGGCCTCTTTCACGATCTTGCACAACCCGGCAACACCCGGCGGGTTGGTGCTCGAGTGATAGAAGACGGCGATGTCGCCCATGCGCATGGCACGGAGGAAGTTGCGCGCCTGGAAGTTGCGCACACCGTCCCAGCCCGAACGCTTCACCCGCACCAGGTCGGCGTACCCGAAGGTATCGGGCTCGGACTTCATCAACCAATAAGCCATGGGTCGCACGATAGGTCGTGGACGCTTCGGTCTGGATATCGAACGTCTGTTCGTCTACCATGCAGACAGTGCCAACCGGCCCCACCATCTTGCATGCCGACCTCGACGCGTTCTATGCGTCGGTCGAGCAACTCCTCGACCCATCGCTGCCCGGTCGACCGATCGCCGTCGGCGGCGGCGTGGTGCTCGCTGCGTCGTACGAGGCCAAGAAGTTCGGCGTGCAGGGCGGCATGTCGGGCCGGCGCGCCAAGCAGTTGTGTGGCGACCTCATCTTCGTGAAGGGTCACTTCGGCGAGTACCAGCGCCTCGCCGATCGCGTCATGGCTATTCTGGGCGACTTCACACCGCTGGTGCAGCGAGTGTCGATCGACGAGGCGTTCCTCGATGTCACCGGCTCGGTGCGCCTGTTCGGGCCACCCGATGCAATCGCCACGAGCATCCGCCGCCGCGTGCGCGACGAGGTCGGGCTGCCCATCTCGGTGGGCGCGGCGTGCACGAAACACCTCGCCAAGATCGCCTCGCAGGTCGCCAAGCCCGATGGCCTGGTGGTGGTGCCGGCCGGCGGCGAGCAGGCGTTCCTCGAGCCCCTACCGGTCCGCCTCGTCTGGGGTATCGGACCCGTGACGCAACAACGACTGGCAGACCGCGGCATTCACACCATCGGCCAGCTGGGTGCATCCGAGAGTCAGCAGTTGCAGGCGATCCTCGGGCGAGCGCTCGGCGCCAAGGTCGGTTCGCTGGCCGCCAACGACGATCCTCGTTCGGTGCATACCGTCGCTCGCGCTGGTTCGGTCGGTGCCCAATCGGCGTTCGGCCGCCATGACCCCGAGCCGCTGTTCATGCGGTCGGTGCTCGGCCACCTCGCCGACCGTGTCGCCGGACGACTACGAAACAAGCAGCGCGCCGGTCGCACCGTCACCGTGCGTGTGCGCTTCGCCGGCCTGCGCGCCATCACCCGGTCGTTCACCGGCCCCGATCCGGTGTGCACCACGCTCACGCTCACCGAGATCGCACTGCAACTCACACTCAAGGCGCTGGCCGATCATCCCGACGAGCAGCACATCTCGCTGTTGGCCATCTCCGTGTCGAAGCTCGTCGATCAGCCGATGCTGCAGCTCGAACTGCCGGTCGACACCGATGCCGCCATCCGCACGGGCTCGCCCACAGGCTCAGCCCGCTGGGCGGTCGACCACTCGATGGACGCCATTCGAGTCAAGTTCGGGCGCGCCGCCGTTGGCTACACGTCGGTTGCCCTCTCGCCGCATGGTTCGGTGCCCGACGAGTTCCGCGAACTGGCCGAACACGAGTTCTAGTTCCGGGGTTCGGCGCCAAGAGTTAGCCAAGAGTTAGCCTGCGACCATGACACTCGATGGCACGTACGTGCCGAGCTCGATGCAATGGGTCAGCGACCAAGTCGAGGCGTACGAACGTAGTGGCGGCACCGAGGCCAACACCTTGCGCGACACTGGTATCCCCGTCGTCATCGTCACGATGCGCGGCAAGTCCACCGGGAACATCCGCAAGATCGCACTCATGCGGGTGGAGCACGAGGGCGAGTTTGCGCTTGTCGCCTCGATCGGCGGCGCACCCTCCAACCCCGGCTGGTACCACAACCTCGTTGCCGACCCTCACAACGTGACCGTGCAGGACGGCCCGTCGCCGTTCGCCGTCACCGTTCGCGAAGTCAAAGGCGACGAACGCGCCGAGTGGTGGCAACGTGCAGTGGAGGTGTTCCCCACGTATGCCGAGTACGAACGGAAGACCGACCGCGTCATCCCCGTTTTGGTTGCGAGGCGCGTCTAGCCGAGTCGGTCGAGCAGGTTGGCGGTGATGCGCTCCACCTGCGCATCGCGGCCAGCGAGCCCATGTGCCCAATCGGTGCTTCCCGACGTCACCACGGTCCCACCCCCGGCAGACGTATAGATACCCAGCACAGCATGACCGGCCGAGATGCGTTCCACTGCTGCGGCGTCACGCGATCCGAACAGACGCGAGGCGATGAACTCGTCCTCGGCCGGCTCGTGGGGTTTGGGCGGACGCGCGGCGGTAGTGCGGGTGAAGTGTGCGGCCGGGGCGGTGCCGAGGATGACGAACGTGTCGGGTGTGCCGTCGCTACCGGTGGGGTAGGGCAGGCCGTCGCGGTAGGTGAAGTCGCAGCCGTCGCATTCGTACCTGCCGCTGGTCGCGGCCGCGCCGAGAACGTCGCCGTAGCCAACACCTGTGCCCTCGAACAGCCAGTGGTCGGCGCGATGGACGGTGTAGCCGCCCGCCCCATTGGTGACTCGTTTGCCGATGCGGTGATAGCCGCCACGCGCGAAGCTGACGCCGGTCATGTGGTTCTCGGGCCGCTCGAGAAGGTGATCGCTCCAGATGGTGGTGAGCTCGTGCTGGCGGTCGGTGCCGTATACCGGATCGTCCTTGAAGAATCCCTTGTAGCCCACCATCGCGGCGGCAGGACCCTGTGGAGTGCGGTTCTCCATGCGTACCTGCCAGAACGATGTGTTGCCCGACAGGAACGCGGCGTTGCCCCCACGTGCGATGAAGC
>JAYTNH010000232.1:0-7838 GCA_043748395.1 Ilumatobacteraceae bacterium
ACGAGCGCGAGTCGCAGCGTTCACCCAAACGGACCGACGGGCTGCACCAAATGCAGCGCCGGATGGGCAATCGGGCTACGAGTCTGCTGCTCCAGCCGCGGCTGCGCGTCGGCGCTGCCGGCGATCGACACGAGCAACAGGCCGATCAGATGGCCAGCGACGTCGTCCGCCGCCTCTGGGAGAAGCCCGTCGAGCTCGCCGACGGTGCCGATGCCGAACGACTCAACGCGAACGCGGCCCAACGAGGTGCCCCGCTGCCGGTCGCACGAACCATCCAGGCGAAGTCGCAGGGACCCATCGTCGGTCTCGAAGGCGGCGATTTGGATGCCGACACCGACGCCCGCATTCGCAACGCCACGGGCAAGGGCAACGCGCTCGACCCGACCTTGCGGCGCTCGATGGAAGACGGGTTCGGCGCCGACTTCTCGAACGTCCGCGTGCACAACGACGGCACGTCGCACGAACTCAACGACCGCATCCAGGCCAAGGCGTTCACCACGGGCAACGACATCTTCTTCGGAAGCGGCGGATACGACCCCACCAGCAGGTCAGGCCAGGAGCTCGTCGCTCACGAGCTGACGCATGTGGTGCAGCAGTCGGGCGAACACATCGCCCGTGAGACGAAGGCGGCACCGCCGAAGAAATCGCTCGCCGACCTCGACGCGGAAGCCTCGAAGAAGTCGCTCGGTCACGCGAAAGAGGACTACCTGTTCGACAAGAGCCTCGGCAAAGAAGTCACCGAGAAAGACACCGCCGACAACGCAGCGGCAGCCGGCGAGACCGAAGAACGGATGGCCGAGCAGACCAAGGCCGTGAAGTCAGAGAACGACTTCGAGATCACCCCCGTCTTCACGTTCCTCTACAAGAAGAACCCCGAGCTGGCGATGCAGCAGTTCGGCCTCACCCCGGCCCAGCAGGCCACGGTCCACGCCCGGTTCAACGAGAAGGAGAAGATCACCAAGCCAGCCGATCTGCTCCCGAGCGATGTGATCGCGAAGCACCTGGGCAAGTTCGCCAACGGCGCGCACGCCTTCATCGATCCGTCGTCCACCGACAAGATCGAAGGCTCCGTCGACAGCTACTTCAAGGGGTGGGGCCTCGACTCGAACTTCGTCGCGCCACTTGACGAGGCCAATGCACTCAACGCCAAGGCTCACAAGGAACGCGGCATCGAGACCATCGAAGACGAGCTCGGAATTCCAGGCAAGTACTGGTCGAAGAGCGCATGGAACCCGGGCAAGTACCTCGTCCGCTGGGTCATCCCGAAGCCGAAGCTCAACATCGACTCTGAGGATGCAGGCATCCTGATCGAGATGGCCGCAGGCACCGAATCTCGTGCCGATGCCAAGCTGTGGGTGGCCGGCGGCCTCACCAAGGGCGGCGCTAGCGAGGCTGTGATCAAGGCGATCCCCCGCGAGGAGCTCATCAAGCTGCTCGCCGAAGGAACGATCAAGCAGAAGAAAGAGATCTACCCGGAGACCGCAGACAACATCGTCTAGGCCGCCGCGAGCACTAGCCGATCGACCCCAAGACGGGATACGCGGCGAGCATCTCATCCAGAGCGGCGATCATCGGCGCGAGATCGGTCTGATCGAGGTCGGGTATCTCAAGGCTCAAGACGTTCCGCGTGGCGGGATCGTCGACCAGCGTCCCCTCGACCTTGAGGTGGCCGCGATCGTCGATCGCGATCGAGAAATCTCCGTAGCCATCCATCGAGCTGATCTCGACCTCTCCGACAAGACTCTGGCGCACTTCTCCGAGCCCATTCCGTAGTGCGAGCAGCGCGTCTGCGCGCAGGCTCAAGTTCGGATGGCTGGCACCTAGGCATCCGACGAGAAGTTCGGCCGGAGACGTGGAGGGCATTGATGCACATTCGGCCGACGTTGGTGGCACTGGGGTTGGCTGCTTGACGTAACGTCGCCATTGCCACCGCGCCGGTTGGCGCAGTACCACCACACCCGGGGTTATCACCATGCCTGTTCATCTGCCAGGGCGCGTCAGCGTCGAAGAAGGGGTCGAGTTCGCCACGGGCGGAGGGCGCCCGTTGCTGTGCGACGTGTACCTGCCTCCTGAACACGCCGACGGCCGAACCGCGGTGCTGCTCATTCACGGCGGCGGCTGGGCCACCGGGGATCGTGCGCAGCTACGTGGCTACGGGATTCAGCTCGCTCGATATGGATTCGTGGGCGTGTGCCCCGAGTACCGGCTCTCCGGCGAGGCCACCTGGCCGGCGCAGCTGCACGACATGAAGGCCGCGCTGCGGTGGATGCGCGCCAACGCCGACCGCTACGGCATCGACACGACGAAGATCTGCGTGTCGGGCAACAGCGCCGGCGCACACCTGGCGCTGATGCTCGCCGGCGTTACCGACGGACATCTCGAAGCTGACGACGGCGCCGTCGACGTCAGCACCGCATGCGCCGCAGTGGTCGCGATCTATCCGCCCACGATGTTGCGTGTCGAGAGCGCCGACAACATGGTTGGCCTCCTCCTCGGCGGCAAGGTCTCACGCGAGATCGAAGACGGGGCCAGCCCTATCAACTATGCGCGAGCCGACTTCCCGCCAACCATGCTCGTGCATGGCAACGCCGACGAGATCGTGCCGGTCGAGGCGAGCTTCGACATGTACAAGGCGCTCTCCGACGCTGGCGCATCCGTCGAGATGCACATCTATGACGGCGTGCCCCACGCGTTCGACAGTGACGTCATGTTCGGACGCCACATCGCCGATCTCATCGCGCTCTTCCTCGACCGCAAGGTGCGCCAAACCGCGTAAATCGAAATGCAACCTCGAGAGGCGGCGCGGCTCACATGCCGGCTTCGTCGAACAGGTCGAGCATCGCTCGCCATGACCTGTGGTCGGTGAGCTCGTGGTAGGCGATGCCCGCCATGCCCGCCGCAGACGCGTTCGTGTTGGTGAAGCTGTGCACGGCGCCACCGTAGAGATTCATGCGCCAGTCGACTGCGGCGGCGCGCATCTCGGCTTCGAACTCTGCGCGCTGATCTGATGGAATCATCGGGTCGTCGGCGCCGATGCACACGAGCACCTTGCCCGTGATGTTGACGGCGTCCTCAGGGCGAACGGTGCCGAGGCCCGAGTGAAATCCGACGACAGCCTTCACGTCGGCTCCGCCGCGGGCGAGCTCGAGCGCCATCGTTCCGCCGAAGCAGTAGCCGATGACCGCCACCCGATCGGCGTCAGCCTGGGTTTGAGCGAGGAGCACGTCGAGGCCCGCCTGCGCCAACGCACGGGTGGAATCGGGGTCGTTTCGCAGCGCTCCGAGGCGAGCCATCATCGCTGCCCGATCGGCAAGCCGCTGGCCGCCACCGTGGTAGTCGAGCGCGAACGCGAGGTAGCCGAGACCGGCGAGGCGCTCGGCGCGTCCCTTCGCCTGGTCGTCGAGACCGGGCCCTTCGTGACACACGAGCACGCATGGTCGCGGCCCTGTCTCGGCCGGAACGGCGAGGTGGCCGATCATCGTGGTGCCGTCGAAGTCGTACTCAATCGAGGTGATGGTCGTCATGCGGGGATCCTACGGACTTACGATCGAATGCATCGACGAACTCAGGAGCCACCGATGAAGATCCGGCGTACTGCAAGTCCACCCGCCCAGAGCCCGCCTGCCCAGAGCCCGCCCGCGCAAAGCCCGCCCACACATAGCAGGGTGCTGCAGGGCACCCTCGGCAACGTCACCCTCGGCGACGGGCTGTGGGTGTTACCCGGCCAGGGCAACATGCTGGCAGCGCGCACCGACGAGGGCATCATGATCACCGACGCGGGAAGCATGGCGCTGGCTCCGGTGATGATCGACTACCTGCGGGGTCACACCGACGAACCGGTAGCAGCAATCTTGTACTCGCACGGCCACGGGCAGTACAACGCAGGTGTGCCCGTGTGGCAGGCACACAACGCCACGCGCGGCGAACCTGCGCCACGGCTGGTCGCCCACCACAACATCCTGCGGCGCTACTCGCGATATCGCGAGACCGCCGAGCTACAGGCCCGAACGATGAAGGCCCAGTTCCCTGGGCGCGACGACCTCGCTCTCGCCGTGTACAAGACGAACGTCGACGAAGATATGCACGACCCCACCGAGACGTTCTTCGATCGGTTGAAGGTGGCGGAAGGGTCGCGACCGGTCGAGTTGATCTGGGCACCATCGGAGACGAACGATTGCATTGCGGTGTGGTACCCGGCCGATGGGCTGCTGTTCGGCGGGCCGGCCACGCCGGGCGACACCATCCCCAACATCGGCACGCCACTGCGCACCCAACGTTTCTCGGTGCGCTGGGCCGACACGCTCGACCGGCTCGCTGCGTTGGGTGCCGAACGTCTGCTCACCGAGTTCGGACCACTGGTCGAGGGTGCCGACCATATCCGTGAGCGCCTCAGTCGCACGGCCGAGGCGCTGCGCTGGCTACGCCAAGAAGTGGTGGCGCGCATGAACCGTGGCATGGATGAGCGCGAGGTCCTCGCCGACATGACCTATCCGGCCGCACTGTTCGATCAGCCGTGGATGAAGCCCACCTACGGCGCTCCTGAGTACATCGTTCGCGACCTGTTCCGCGAGGAGAACGGGTGGTGGGATCGCAACCCTACGAGCCTTCATCCGGCTACGTCAGCCGAGATCGGTGACGCCGTGTTGTCGGCCATTGCCGATCCGCAGGTGGTGCTCACCAGGGCCCGCGAGTTGCAGGCCGCCGGCGAGACTCAGCTCGCGTTGCACGTGGTCGACCTGCTCGCGCTCGCACCGGGGGGAGACGGCGTGGTGGGCGAGGCGAAGGCATTGAAGGCTGAACTCTGCATCGCCCGCGCGCAGGAGATCGCGCCGTATGTGTCGCGAGGGCTGTACCGCTCACACGCCGTACTGCTCAATCGCGGGCAGGACAGTTGGCAACACTTCACCTGAGCCTCGATCCACCGATGGTTGGGTGTGAGGTGTTGCGCGTATCCGCGTGAACGGTCTCGGGTTGGCTACTCGATCGCTGACGTGCTCGCCAAGCGGTTTGTTCGGTCCCGGCGTCTGGCGCTTGCTCTTGGTCGGCGAGGAGGGATAGCAATGCACGGTGTCAGTGGCCGGAGTGTCAGTTCCCACCGTGTGGGTGTTCGGTGATCAGTTGGATCGTGCCCGGGGAGCCCTCGCGGATCGGGTGCCGGGGGACTGCCGGGTGCTGCTCGTGGAGAGCGAGGCATTGATCAACTCGAGGCGATGGCATCGTCAGCGGTTGCACCTCGTGCTCTCGGCGATGATGCACCTCGCCGAAGCACTGCGAGCCGAAGGCTTCGAGGTCGACTACCGGCGCGCGGCCACGCTCGAACAAGGTCTTCACGAGCACCTCGCCGAGTTCGGTAGGCCACGCGTGGTCGCAATGGAACCGGCGAGTTGGGATGGCCGTGTCGCACTCGAGCGGCTGGGGGTCGAGCTGGTCCGCAACGACCTGTTTCTCTGCCACTACGACGAGTTCGCCGGCTGGGCAGCAGGGCGGAGCCGGCTCACGATGGAGGACTTCTATCGTTGGCAGCGGCAGCGACTCGGTGTGCTCATGGATGATGGCGTCGCAGGGCCGGAGCCCGTGGGGCGTCAGTGGAACTTCGACCACGACAACCGCGAACCACCGCCACGAGACGGCCGTGCCTGGCCCTCGATCGAGCGGTTCGAGCTCGACGAGATCGACCATGCGGTGCTCGACCGACTTCCGGCCACGACGTTCGGCGCCGACCCCGACGGGACCTGGCCAGTCACCCGGACGCAGGCACTGATCCGCCTGGACGAGTTCGTCGATCACGGTCTGGCGTTGTTCGGACCGCATGAGGATGCGATGCTCGCCGCAGAATGGAAGCTCGCTCACTCGGTGCTCGCATCGTCGATGAACATCGGGCTGCTTCACCCCTCCGAGATCGTGCACGCCGCCGAGGCGGCCTATCGGCGCGGCGCGGCTCCGCTGAGCTCGGTTGAGGGCTTCATCCGGCAAGTCATCGGCTGGCGCGAATACGTGTGGGGCGTCTACTGGATGTGGATGCCCGACTACCGTGCGAGCAACGCGCTCGGTGCTACGCGTGCGGTCCCTCCGGCGTTCACCGGCCAGGCACGCACCGAGATGGCCTGCGTCGCCAGCGTGGTGAGGCATGTGCACGATCGCGGGTACGCACATCACATCGAGCGGCTGATGGTGCTCGGCAACCTGGCCTTGACGGCCGGTGTCGAGCCGGCAGCGATGACCGCGTGGATGCGGGCGAGCTTCGTCGATAGTGCCGAGTGGGTGATGGTGCCCAACGTGCTCGGCATGGCGTTGTTCGCCGACGGCGGCATGATGGCCACCAAACCGTATGCCTCGGGCGGGGCGTACATCAACAAGATGAGCGACTCGTGCCGGACCTGTCGCTTCGACCCGAAGCTGCGCGTTGGCCCCGACGCCTGCCCGTTCACGACGCTCTACTGGGACTTCCTCGCCCGCAACGCCGACCTGCTTGCAACGAACCACCGCATGGCTCGCCCGCTCGCAGCCATGCGCAGGTTGAGCAATCTGCCCGCCGTGCGCAGCCGCGCCATCGAGATCCTGGATCGGCTCGACCGGGGAGCATTGTGACGACTGCGGCCCGAACCGCCAACCGCCCGTAGTCGACCCGCGGACTTCTAGCGGGCGATCGTCACCTCGCCTGAGCTGATTACATTCCTGTTCTGCTTCGATCTTTCCGGTCGTGGTCGGCGACCGCGGCCCCTAAGCCCCCGCACCCCGGGGGCAGCCGTCAGGATAGGTGGCGTTCGTAGATCAGGTCGACGACGACTCGTCCGGCGTCGGCTCCTTTGCGCTCGAACGGGGTTTCAGGGCGCCACCCGGGGCGCTGAACCACTCCCCCGCGTAGGCCGGGCTCGGCGTCGCACACGTGTTGCATCTGCAACGCGTAGTCGGCGATGTCGGTGGCAAGGTGCAACACGCCGCCGACCCGAAGCCGATCGGCGAAGGCAGCGACCACTTCAGGCTTGATGAGTCGTCGATGACGCTGGCGAACCTTGGGCCATGGATCGGGGAACCACACGCGTATGACCGCTACCGATGCAGCCGGCACCCGATGCAGGAAGTCGAGTGCATCGTCGTGTACCAATCGAACGTTGGCCAGGTCGTGTCGCTCGATGGCATCGAGCACCCATGCCACGCCAGGCGTGTGCACGTCGATGCCCACCACCAGTTCGGTCGGCCGCTCGATCGCCAACTCGACCAATGCCGCGCCCCATCCGAACCCGATGTCGAGCACCACATCGCCGCTGGTGCCGAAGAGCTCGCTCCAATCGACCGGGCCACCATCGACCGGCACACCATCGACCGGCAAGACGTAACCCGAGGCGAGACGCGCAAACCGTTCCGACTGACCGGGTGTGAGGCCTCGTCGACGCGGTTTGAACGTGCGCGTGACACCACGGTGGTGCGCTGTCACGTCAACTGATACACCGTGTCGGATTGCATGACAGCGTCGGCTTCGACAAGCCGGCGCAGGTGCATGGCGATGGTGCGCTCCTCGACCGAGTCACCGAACATCGGTGGGCGCGTGCCAGGCCGGTACACGATGCCGACCGCGACGAGATCGGCCAGGCTGTGTGGTGTGGCCAACAGTTCGAGCAGACGATCGTCGCGCTGACTGATCACCGACTCGAAGGAGTCGAGGAGCCGTACGAACTCGGCACGGTCATCGACGATGCCTTTGTGGTGGAAGGTGACGTAGTGGCACGCATCGAGGTCGCGCACGCGGGCGATGGATGCGACGAAGTCGTCGAGGTCGCTCCAATGGTCGCCGTAGTAGGGACCGAAGCTCGACAGATCGATGTCGCCGACGAACGCGA
>JAYTNH010000233.1:0-5090 GCA_043748395.1 Ilumatobacteraceae bacterium
GCGGTCGATTTCGCGTCGGCCGCCGAGGTCGACCACGCGGTCGCGGTCGCCAAGGCGGCCTTCCCGGCGTGGCGAGCGACGAACCTGTCCCGCCGGGCGGAGGTGATGTTCCATCTCCGCGAACTCGTCGATGCCAACCGCAAGGAGATCGCCTCGCTGCTCAGCAGCGAGCACGGCAAGGTGCTCGGCGACGCACTGGGTGAGGTTGCCCGAGGTCTCGAGAACATCGAGTTCGCGTGCGGCATCCCCAACCTGCTCAAGGGTGGGTTCAGCGAGCAGGCATCTGGCGGCGTCGATGTGTACAACATCAAGCAGCCGCTCGGCGTGGTGGCCGGCATCACCCCGTTCAACTTCCCGGCCATGGTGCCTATGTGGATGTTCGCCAATGCGTTGGCGTGTGGCAACACGTTCGTGCTCAAGCCGAGCGAAAAAGATCCGTCGGCTTCCATGTTCATGGCCGAACTGCTCAAGCAGGCGGGGCTCCCCGATGGTTGCTTCAACGTGGTGAACGGCGACAAAGAAGCCGTCGATCGGTTGCTCACGCATCGCGACATCGCAGCCATCAGCTTCGTGGGCAGCACGCCCATTGCGCGCTACATCTACGAGACGGGCACGCGCAACGGCAAGCGCGTGCAGGCCCTGGGCGGAGCCAAGAACCACATGCTCGTGCTGCCCGACGCCGACCTCGACATGGCTGCCGACGCGGCTGTCAGCGCTGCGTACGGATCGGCCGGCGAGCGGTGCATGGCCATCTCGGTGGTGCTGGCCGCCGACTCCATTGCCGACACCCTGGTGGCCAAGATCAAAGATCGCATTCCGGCCATCAAGGTGGGTCCGGCCAGCGAGCCCGACAACGAGATGGGTCCGCTCAACACCGGCGAGCATCGCGACAAGGTCGCCGGCTACGTGGCCGGCGCGGCCGGCGAGGGTGCCACGTTGGTGGTCGATGGCCGCCACGATGCGCCGGTCGGCGGCTTCTTTCTCAAGCCGAGCCTCATCGATCACGCCAAGCCGGGCATGGCCTGCTACGACGACGAGATCTTCGGGCCGGTGCTCACCGTGACCCGCGTCAGCGGGTACGCCGAAGGGCTGCAGCTGATCAACGACAACCAGTACGGCAACGGCACGGCCATCTTCACCCGCGACGGTGGGGCGGCGCGGCAGTTCCAGTTCGATGTGCAGGTGGGCATGGTGGGCATCAACGTGCCGGTACCCGTGCCGGTGAGCTACTACAGCTTCGGCGGGTGGAAGGCCAGCCTGTTCGGCGACTCGCACATCTACGGCCCTGAGGGCGTCAACTTCTACACCCGCACCAAGGTGGTCACCAGCCGATGGCCCGACCCGAGCACGAGCGCCGTCGACCTCGGCTTCCCGCAGAACCGGTGATGGCATGAAATTCGGATTGGTACTGCAAACAACACCACCAGCACGACGGGTGATCGACCTCGCCAGGCGCGCGGAGGGATATGGCTTTACCCATGTGTGGGCCTTCGACAGCCACATCCTTTGGGAGGAGCCGTACGTCATCTTCAGCCAGATCCTCGCCGAGACGCGCAACATCACGGTGGGTCCGATGGTCACTAATCCGGCCACCCGCGACTGGACCGTGACTGCCAGCATCTACGCGACGCTCAACGAGATGTACGGCAACCGCACGGTGTGCGGCATCGGCCGCGGCGACTCGGCGGTGCGGGTCACCAACGGCGCGCCCACCAACCTCGCCACGCTGCGCGAGAGCATCCACGTCATTCGCGAACTAGCCAACGGTCGCAGCGTCGACTACAAGGGTTCGCAGATCCGGTTCCCGTGGGTCAACGACAGTGAGCTCGAGGTATGGGTCGCCGCCTATGGCCCCAAGGCGCTCGCGCTCACCGGCGAGGTCGGCGACGGTTTCATCCTGCAGTTGGCCGATCTGTCGATCGTCGAGTGGACTATCGCTGCGGTCCGAGAGGCGGCGGCGGCGGCGGGCCGCAACCCCGACGACATCACGATCTGCGTGGCGGCCCCGGCCTACGTCACCGACGGCACGCCCGAGGGTCTTGCCCATGGCCGCGATCAGTGCCGCTGGTTCGGTGGCATGGTGGGCAACCATGTGGCCGACATTGTCGCCCGCTACGGCAGTGACACCACGATGGTGCCCAAGGCGCTCACCGACTACATCAAGGGTCGCGAGGGTTACGACTACAACGAACACGGCCAGGTCGGCAACGCGCACACCCAGTTCGTTCCTGACGAGATCGTCGACCGGTTCTGCATCGTCGGCCCGATCGAAGCGCAGATCGAACGGATGCAACAACTCAAGGCCCTCGGTGTCGACCAGTTCTGCATCTACCTGCAACACGACGACAAGGACCACACGTTGCAGGCGTACGGCGAGCGAGTTCTGCCGGCAGTCGCGGAAGCGGTCCGGGCCAAGACGTGAGAGCCCACTCGTGAGCCCAGACGCGAGCCCAGACGCGAGCCCAGCCGACGGGTCGACTGCATCGCAACATCGTCTTCGCCGGCTGGTGATGTTCCCGTTGTCGTTCGTGTTGGTTGGGCTCGCCTGGGAGGCGTACAAGCTGGTCGGTCCAGAGGCTGGGGGGCGGCTACTCGGGGTGCGCGTGCTGCCGAGAACCGGCGACCGAGCGATGCCGCACATCTACGACATGCTCCGTCGTCTCGGTCAACCCGAGGTACGCGGCGGCCCACGTTCGGTGTTGGTGGCCGTCGTGCACGCCACCTGGTACTCGCTGCGGGTCGCCTGTCTGGCCTTTGTCGTCGGCTCGGCACTTGGCATCGGGCTCGCGGTGCTCATGGCGAGGTTTCGGATGATCGAACGAGCACTCATGCCGTACGTCGTCGTTTCGCAGACGGTGCCGATCATCGTGATGGGTCCGCTGATCGTGTCGATCATGGCCTACAACAGCCGTGATCTTGCCGGCGAAACGTGGCTGGCGGCCGCCGTCCTCGGCGTTTCGCTGGCGTTCTTTCCTGTCGCGTTGGGCACGCTTCGTGGCCTGCAGTCGGTTGCCCCGTCGTCGCTCGAACTGATGGACTCACTGGCTTCGGGTTGGTGGCGCACCTTGTTCAAGTTGAGGTTCCCGTCGGCGGTGCCGTTCATGGCGCCGGCATTGCGGCTCGCAGGGGCGGCCGCGGTAGTAGGCGTCATCGTGGCCGAGATCTCCCTCGGCATCCGCTTCGGTGTGGGACGGCTCATCTTGTCGTACGGACAAGAAGCGTCGAGCGACCCACCCAAGCTGTACGCCGCGGTGTTCGGGGCAGCCGTTCTCGGCCTCATCATGGCCGCCATGGTCGTGGGCATCGATCACATGCTCATGCGTAATCGGCCGAAGGAACTCACATGACCGAACCACTCACGTCACAGCCCACGACCGACGTTATGCCAAACGAGGTGGCCGTCTCGGCAACGGGCCTGGCCAAGGTGTTCAACCTCGGGGCCGCCAACCAGGTCGACGCGTTGGTCGACATCGATCTCACGGTGAAGCGAGGTGAGTTCGTCGCGCTGATCGGGCCGTCCGGGTGCGGGAAGTCGACGCTGTTGCGAATCATCGCCGACCTGCTCCAGCCCACCAGCGGCACCGTGATCGTGAATGGTAAGTCGGCTCACACCGCCAGGCTCGATCACGACTACGGCATGGCCTTCCAGCAAAGCGGACTGTTCGAGTGGCGCAGCGTCGAACGCAACGTCGAGTTGCCGCTCGAACTGAAGGGCTGGGACAAGGCGAAGCGACGCGCGCGTAGCCGCGAGATGCTCGAGCTCGTGAAGCTCAGCGACTTCGCCGGGCACATGCCGTGGCAACTGTCGGGTGGCATGCAGCAGCGTGTCGCCATCGCTCGCGCCCTTGCCTCGCACCCAGCGTTGCTGCTGATGGACGAACCCTTCGGTGCGCTCGACGAGATGACCCGCGAGCACATGCAGGCCGAACTGCTCAGCATCTGCGCGAACACCGCCACCACGGTCGTCTTCGTCACCCACAGCATCCCCGAAGCGGTGTACCTCGCCGATCGCGTGGTGGTGATGTCGCCCCGCCCCGGCCGCATCACCGCCGAGATCGAGGTAGGCATGAGCCGCGATCGTGGCGAACTCACCCGCGAGGCCAGCCAGTTCTTCGCCAAGGTCACCGAGGTGCGCGAGGCACTGCGCGGCATCGAGATGGCCGCAGGTGCTACCGGAATCGACGACAGGTGAGCTCTTCGCTCGCGCAGCGGCTGCGCGCGTCGGCCGGGCAGGTCGTGCCTCCGGCGGTGCTCGGTGTTGCGTTCGTCGTCGCGTGGGAGGCGTGGGTGAACGTGCGCAAGGTGCAACCGTTCTTCGTGCCCAAGCCCAGTGCCATTTGGGGCGAGTTCGTCGACAAGTTCGCGCTGGTCTGGTCGGCGTGCGAGGTTACGGGCGCGAACGCGTTGGTCGGCTTGGTGTTGGGCTCACTGTTCGGGTTCGTCATCGCCGCGCTCACCAATCGGTTCCGCATCGTGTCCGATCTGGTCAATCCGCTCGCTGTCACCATCGCCGCCATACCCGCCGTGGTGATCGTGGGTGTGCTCAACAACATGTACGCCCTCGACAGTCAGATCGGGCGACGGGTGATGGTGACGCTGGCCGTGTTCTTCATCGCGTTCGTGCAGGTCGCCAAGGGTCTTCGCCAGAACGACGCCACGCAGATGGAGCTCATGCGCGCGTATGCAGCGACACCCCGGCAGATCCTGCGCAAGGTGCGACTGCCCAACACGATGCCGTACTTCTTCACCGCAGTGCGTACTGCGGCGCCCGTGGCGGTCATCATCGCGCTCGTGTCCGAGTACTTCGGTGGTACCCAAGATGGTCTCGGCAGCAAGATCTCGGGCACGCTCAACGGATCGAACAAGGCGCTCGGTTTCGCCTACGTGCTCGGAGGGTCGGTGGTTGGCCTACTCTTCTTCGCGGGGTCCAGCCTGCTGGAGTACGTCGTCGTTCCGTGGCAGCGGCGGCGGGTCACCCGCTGAGAGTCACAACACGTCAACAACACAACACGTCAACAACACAACACGTCAACAACACAACACGTCAACAACACAACACGTCAACAACACAACACGTCAACAACACAACA
>JAYTNH010000234.1:0-4069 GCA_043748395.1 Ilumatobacteraceae bacterium
GCGGAGCTCTCGACCACGTGTACGCGCTGCGCGCCAAGTGTGGCCGCGAACAGGCCGATGCCCCCATAAGCGTCGAGCATGTGGCCGGTGTGCAACGCGTCGCCACACGCCTCGCGAACCGCTACCACGAGCAGCTCGGCCGCAGCCGGGCCCGATTGGAAAAACGACGTGGCACACACCCGAAACGAACGACCGGCAACCGTCTCGTGCACGACCGATCGCGGGCCGACAGATACGTCGGCGGGGAGTCCTTCGAGGCGGACGCCTTGCCCGTCGGCCCATGCCGACCGCTCGCCAGACGCAACACCGATGCGGATCGACACCTCGTCGGCGCCGTGCACGCGCAGCAACGGCAACAACTCGCCAAGCCCAGGGTGGGCCACAGCGCATTCACCGAGCGCCACCGACCGGTTCGACGATGCGGCACGCAAGCCGACGCGGGCTTGGGAGTCGACCGCCAGCCGCATGCTGGTGCGGTACTCCCACGGCGCCACGGCTCCCGCAACGCGCAGGCGTGGTTCGGCAATCTTGCCGGTTCGCCGCAGCGCATCGTCGACGATCGCGAGCTTGAGTTGCAACTGCGCTTCGGGTTCGATGTGCTGCCAACCACAGCCGCCGCACCCGCGGGCGAGTTCGGGACACGGCGGCGCAACGCGGTCGGGCGATGGCTCGAGCACTGCGACCACGTTGGCCCTGGCGAAGTCGCGCTTGGTGACAACAACGTCGACCTCGACCACTTCGCCGGGTAGCGCTGCGGGCACGAACACGACGCGGCCGTCGGCGAGCCGTGCGATTGCGTCGCCTCCCGCTGCCATCTTGTCGATCTGCACCCGGATGGGCACGCGCGCCGTGGTCATGTGCCGCATCGTACGGCCAGGCGCAGTCGACCCAGTTGTGGGGTAGATGTGCGGACGACCAACTACCCTCCACAGCGATGACCCGACCGATTCTCATTGCCCCCAGTGTTCTGCCCGCCGACTTCAGTCGGCTCGGCGACGAGGTGGCCGCACTCGAAGCGGCAGGTGTCGACCTCATCCAGTGGGACGTGATGGACGGTCAGTTCGTACCCAACCTCACGTTCGGGCCCGATGTCATCGCCGCTGCACGCAAGCACACGTCACTGAAGTTCGAGGCCCACCTGATGGTGCTCACTCCCGATGTGATGGCCGCTCAGTACGTCGAGGCCGGGTGCTCGCGACTCATCGTGCATGCCGAGGCGTGCACCCACCTGCATCGCACGCTGGGTCACATCGCGTCGCTCGGTGCAACTGCCGGGGTCGCGCTCAATCCGGCCACACCCGCATCGGTGATCGAACACGTACTCGATCTTGTCGACCTCGTGTTGGTGATGACCGTGAACCCAGGGTTCGGCGGCCAGCGGTACATCGCCACCATGGAACCCAAGATCACCGAGGTGCGCGCAATGCTCACCAGAGCCGGCCTCGCCGACTCGGTCGAGATCGAGGTCGATGGCGGCATTTCGCCCGACACCATTGCCGGCGCAACCTCCGCGGGCGCCAACGTACTGGTGGCCGGAAGCGCTCTGTACAGCGACCCTGCCGGCCTCGCCCACGCAGTCGCCGACCTTCGCGAACGCGCGACTGCGGCGCGCTGACTCGTTGCTGTAATACGACGTAGGCTCGGTGCGTGCACGAGCTGGAGGCGTCCACGGCCGATTGGCCACTTCGCATCGCTCTCGCGCTGCTCGCCATGCTCTCGGTCGCCCCGCTGCTGGCATGGGTGTATCGCCTCGGCGAGTTCTCCACCTGGTACTGGTACGTCACGGTTCCAGCGCTCGTGGCGCTCGCCGTTGCAGGGGTGGTCGTTGCCCGATCCGAGCGACGAGTTCGATTGCACCACACCATGGTGGCCGGGGCGATCGGCGGACTCATCGGCACCATCGGGTACGACGTGTTCCGCCTCCCCTTCATGGCCCTCGGGCTTCGATTGTTGGCCCCAGTCGATTCGTACGGCGTGCTCTTGCTCGACGCAGTGGGCTCGTCGGGACGCACAGGGACGGCCGGCTGGTTCTTCCACACCACCAACGGGGTGTGTTTCGGTGTGGCCTTCGCGCTCATCGCCGCCCGCCGCCATTGGGCATGGGCGCTCGGGTGGGCGATGGTGCTCGAGACGGCAACCATCGCCACACCGTTCGTCACCCTCTACGGGCTCAGCACACGACCCTGGCTCATCGTCATTGCCTACCTCGCCCACATTCCGTACGGTCTCGCGATTGGGTTCGCCGTGCGCAATCCGGAAGCCACCGTACGCGCCCTGGCCGACTTCGCACCTCGTTTCGGCACCACCATCATCCTGGTCGCAACCACTGCCGCGCTCGTTTTGTGGCAGCGCCCATGGACCACCTCCGCAGTGCTGGCAAGGGGCGAGGCGGTCGCACCAGGTGCGAGCGCAGTCGTGCATGGGCAGGGGCGCATGTCGCCGTCTTGGCTACGAGTTCCCGTTGGAGGTTGCGTCAGCATTCGCAACGACATGGCCACGCCGCTGGTGTTCGCCGGGACGAACATCGCCGTTGGCGTAATCGGCCAGGCCTGCTTCGAGCGCGCCGAGGTGCAACGCGTGAAGGTCGCCAACCGCGACTGGTCGGGCGGCTTCATCATCGTCGACCCGGAGCAGGAGCCATGAAAACTCGCTTCGAGCCCACGCATGTGGTTCCGGCCGACGGCGTGCCCACCTGGACCGCACCCGACGGCTCTGGGGTGGCCGGACCCAACCTGCCGCCAAATCTGCCGGTAGCGGTCGTCGAGCAGCGCGATCGGTGGGCGCTCGTACGGTGCTCGAACACGTGGCAGACATGGGTCGACGCACACCCGCTCATCGAGCTCGAGCCAGTTGCCGCTCTCGAGCAACGTGCACCCGTGAAGGTGGGCAGGGTCACGCTGTCAATCCCGCTGTTCGCAGGGCTCGGCGTCATGCTCTCCAGCGTCCTCACTTGGTTCGGCTCGGTGCCGCTCGGCCTGGCCGCGAAGTCGGCCTACTCGTTCCCCGTCGATCTACTCACCGACGCCAAGGCGTTCGACGCCGGCCAGGGGTTCCTTGCCAAGCCGGGCGGCATCTCCATCGGTGCCGCGCTCGTGGTGTTGGGCGCCATCGCCGTGGTGCTCAGCCAGACCGACCTTTCACCCATGATCGGGCGCATCATCGGATGGTTGGTGCTCGTGATGGCGACACTGTTCATCACGCAGCTTCAGCGTGGTCTCGGCCAGCTCGTGGTGGCGCGTGTGTTCAGCCTCGTCGGCGTGGGCGCGTACGTCGCCGCGTTCAGTGGGCTGGTGCTCGGGCTTGCCCGCGGACCCGGCCGAGCGCCGGCGGCGCACCCATGAGCACCGCTCTCGGCCCACCCGTAGCGGCGCCCACCACTTTACGCGGAGCATTGTCGACGTTCCCCTCCTTCATACGTCGCAACGTTCCGGCCATCGTTGCCAGCGCCGTGGCCGCCGGCATTCTGGGGTGGGTGGTCAACGTGTGGATGTTGGCCGTGAAGTTCGAGGGCAACAACGACGTACCCACCGGCTCGCCGGTCACTGGGCAGAACAACACCAACTGGGCCTCGATCTTCTGGGTGCTGTTCTCGATGGTGCTCTTCGGTGCCGTTGGCTATGCGCGAGCCGTGGGCATGCGTCGGTTCCTTGGCGATCTTCGCACCGCGCCACGCACCCTCTTCGGGCTCGTTCGCAGTGAGGGTGCAGTCGGTCGGGTGCATCTGCTGTGGGGCGCTGCACTGGCCCTGCTGCTCGGTCTGGTCATCCCGCCCGCGGTCGGTGCCATCGTGAGCGTTGGAATATTGGCCACGCTCACCACCATCATCGGGGCGATCGCCGGATCGGTGCTGGGTCGTGTGTTCAGCGGCCTGCTCAAGCCATTCCGCTCCAACTCCCAACCGTTGGGTATCGACGCCATGATCGTCGGATTGGTGGGTAGTGGGCTCGCTCTTGCCGTCGGTTTCGTCGTGCCGAACAGCGGAGTTCGTGCGGCTGCCGCCGCTGTGTGCGTGCTGTTGGCCATCGTGTTGTCGCAGCAGATGAAACCGGCCGCATCGGCGGCCGTTGTG